>NZ_JBHZAV010000035.1:0-69202 GCF_042754445.1 Embleya sp. NPDC059213 | reverse complement strand
TCGGCGAGGCGATTGCCTTGGAGGAGCGGGTGCTGGTCGATCGCGAGCGGTTGTCGGGCGCGGAGCACCCCGACACGCTGACGTCCCGGGCGAATCTGGCGGTCTCGTACTGGCAGGCGGGGCGGACGGCGGAGGCGATCGCTCTGCTGGAGCGGGTGGTGGCCGATCGCGAGCGACTGTCGGGCGCGGAGCACCCCGACACGCTCACGGCGCGGACGAACCTGGCCTCCTCGTACCGGCAGGCGGGGCGGACGGACGAGGCGATCGACATCGAGGAGCGGGTGCTGGCCGACCGCGAGCGGCTTTCGGGGCCGGAGCACCCCGCCACGCTGACGGTTCGGGCGAACCTGGCGGTCTCGTACCGGCAGGCGGGGCGGACCGGCGAGGCGATTGTGCTGCTGGGGTGGGTGGTAGCCGACTACCAGCGGTTGTCGGGCGTGGAACACCCCGACACGGTGGCGGTGACGAGTGTCCTGCGCAGGTGGCTCACGTGAGGGAACTCGCGGTGTGTGCCACATCCCCGGTGCTGCTTCGAGTTCGGATGGGTGCTCGGTCCCGGCCGCTCGAACGCGGTGGTCGTCGGACTATGCGTCCGCCGGGACGAAGAGCACCGGGGTGACGCTGTGGCGTAGGCAGTACGTGCCGGTGGGGCCGGGGATCGTGGGGCTCTCGATGCCGCTGGTGCCCAACACGAGCAACCGGGCGTTGCGGGCGCGGGCGACCAGGACCTCGCCCGCCGGACCGTGCAGCGGGGTGGCCACGATGCGCTCCGGCGGGATCGGGGCCCGGACCAGGCTTGCCAGGGCGCGTTCCAGCCGCTCGCGCGCCACGGACAGGGGGGCGTCGGGGCGGTCCAGGGTCGGGCGATCGGGGTCGGCGTCCGTCCAGGCCGTGACCACGTCCAGGGTCACGCCGAGTTCGGCGGCCTCGCGGGCGGCCCAACGCAGGGCGAGCGCGGATCCGAACGAGCCGTCGAGGCCCACCACGATCCGTCCCTCGGGCCGGGCCTTCGTGCTCTCGTCGGTGGGGACGGTCTCCGGCCGAGGGGGACGGCCGAGCGTGTCCCGGTCGAAGTGGGTACCGAGCGTTTCCATGTCGAACTCCGTTTCGTCCCGCGGCAGGTGGGCGGTGGTGGTCGTGATCGCACAGCGCACAGCGCACTGCGAATAGCGCACATCGCACGTCCCGTGTCCCGGGGCTTCGCGATCGCGAGGTTTCACCCGTCTCCAGGATGGAACGTCCGCGACCCCGGGCACAGGGCCGGTGGGAGTGGTGGGGGGGGGGGGGGGGGCGGGCCCCCCCGCCCGGGGGGGGGGGGGGCGGTGGACCGGGGGGGCGGCGCCGGAAGGTGACGCCCCGCCCCGGGGCCGTGGGGGGGGGGGTGGGGGGGGGGGGGGCCGCGGGCCCCCCCCCACCGGTACGGGTGGCCCTGTGCCGATCGACTCGGGGCGCGCCGAATGACGAGCACCCGGGTCACGGGGGATCTCGCCTCGGGTCAGCGGTCGCCGGGTGTGTCGGTCGTCCAGGTCCAGTCGCGGACCTCGGGCAGGTCCTCGCCGTGTTCGAGGATCCAGGCGCGGTGTCGGGTGCGGGCGTCGAGCATGCTCTGGCGTACGGTCGCGGCGCGGGTGCCCAGACCGGGGACGCGGTCGATGACGTCGATCACGCGTTGGTAGCGGTCCATGTCGTTGAGGACGACCATGTCGAACGGGGTGGTCGTGGTGCCGTATTCCTTGTATCCGCGTACGTGCAGGTGGTCGTGGTTGTGCCGGCGGTAGGCAAGCCGGTGGATCAGCCACGGGTAGCCGTGGTAGGCGAAGATCACCGGGACGTCGGTGCCGAACAGGGCGTCGTATTCGGCGTCCGGCATGCCGTGCGGGTGCTCGGTCTCGGGGGTCAGCCGCATCAGGTCGACCACGTTGACCACGCGCACCCGCAACCCGGGCAGGTGTCGGCGGATCAGGTCGACGGCGGCGAGGGTCTCCAGGGTGGGCACGTCGCCGGCGCAGGCCAGGACGACGTGCGGGTCGCCGTCGTCGTTGGAGGCCCACTCCCAGACGCCGGCGCCCCGGGCGCAGTGGAGGACGGCCTCGTCCATGGTGAGCCAGTCGGGGGTGGGCGTCTTGCCGGCCACGATCACGTTGACCAGGCCGCGGCTGCGCAGAGCGTGATCGCCGACGGAGAGCAGGCAGTTGGTGTCTGCCGGCAGGTAGACGCGGACGACCTCGGGGCGTTTGTTGATCACGTTGTCGACGAAGCCGGGGTCCTGGTGCGAGAAACCGTTCTGGTCCTGGCGCCACACGTGCGAGGTGAGCAGGTAGTTGAGCGACGCGATGGGCGGGCGCCAGTCGATCTCGCGGGAGGCGTGCAGCCATTTGGCGTGCTGGTTGAACATCGAGGAGACGATGTGGGTGAACGCCTCGTAGCAGGAGAACACGCCGTGGCGGCCGGTGAGCAGATAGCCCTCCAGCATGCCCTGGCAGGTGTGTTCGGACAGGATCTCCACGACCCGCCCGTCCGGGGCCAGGTGGGTGTCCAGGTCGGTGATCGGCTCCTGCCACGCCTTGGCGGTCGCCCGGTAGACCGCGCCGAGCCGGTTGGATTCGGTCTCGTCCGGGCCGAACAGACGAAAGTCGCGGCGGGTCGCGGTGCGGGCGAAGACCTCGCGCAGGTATTCGCCGAGGGCCCGGGTGGGTTCGGACGAGGACGCGCCGGGTTCGACCACCTTGACCGCGAAGGTGTTCGGATCGGGCAGTGGCAGGTCCCGCAGCACGGTGCCCCCGTTGGCCTCGGGCACCGCGCCCAGCCGCGTCTCGCCGGTGGGTACGTTGGCGAGCACGATCGGGGTGGGCCGGCCGTCCCGGTCGAAGAGTTCGTCCGGGCGGTAGGAGCGCAGCCACCTCTCCAGCAGGGCCAGGTGCTCCGGGTTCTCCCGTACGCCCGCCAGCGGGACCTGGTGCGAGCGCCACGTGCCCTCGACGGGCGTGTCGTCCACGGTGTGCGGTCCGGTCCAGCCCTTGGGGGTGCGCAGCACGATCATCGGCCATCGGGGTCGGCCCTGTCCGCTCGCCTTGAACGCCTCGATCCCGTCGAGCGCCTCGTCCAGCGCGGCGGCGAACGCGGCGTGCACGCGTGCCGGTTCGTCGCCCTCGACGTGGATCGGGCGCCATCCGTAGCCGGTCAGCAGCGCGTCCAACTCGGTGCGCGGCATCCGGGCGAGCAGGGTCGGGTTGGCGATCTTCCAGCCGTTGAGGTGCAGGATCGGCAACACCGCGCCGTCGGTGCGCGGGCTGAGGAACTTGGTGCCGTGCCAGGACGCGGCGAGTGGCCCGGTCTCGGCCTCGCCGTCGCCGATCACGCACGCGACCACCAGGTTCGGGTTGTCGAAGGCGGCGCCGAACGCGTGCGAGAGGCTGTAGCCGAGTTCGCCGCCCTCGTGGATGGAGCCGGGCACGCCGGGGGCGATGTGGCTGGGTACCCCGCCGGGGTAGGAGAACTGGCGGAACAGCGTGGTCATTCCGGCCGCGTCGCGGGGGACGTTCGGGTAGCGCTCGCTGTAGGTGCCGTCCAGCCAGGACGCGGCGAGCGCGGACGGGCCGCCGTGCCCCGGACCGGTGACGTGCAGGGCGTGGGTGCCGCGTTCGCGGATCACCCGGTTCAGGTGCGCGTAGATCAGATTCAGGCCGGGGGAGGTGCCCCAGTGCCCGAGCAGTCGCGGCTTGATGTGCTCGGGCCGCAACGGTTCGCTCAGCAACGCGTTGCCGCCCAGGTAGATCTGCCCCACCGCCAGGTAGTTCGCCGCCCGCCACCAGGCGTCGACCGTCGTCAGGTCCGATCCCTCGGGAATCGCCGTCGTCATCGAACTTCCTCTCCTGTAGCGCCGGAACTCCGCTCGTTCCCACGCTCGCGCCCGCCACGCACCCGGTGAAGGGCCGAACGGCCCTACGGGACCGGGCCGATGCGGCCCCGGCGCGACGCGCCGATCGCCTGGCGAATGCGGGCCGGCGGGTGGCCCCGGGCTCAGAAGGGAAATTCGAAGTGGCTTGCGCCGCCGAAGCAGTGGGTCGCGTGGTGGTGCATGCGGCGGAAGTAGCGGGGGTCGTCCATCAGGCCGGTGTAGGACTCGTATTCGTGCTCGATCAGACCCGCGGTGTTGCCGAGGTAGACATCGAAACCCGGGTACATCAGGCCGACGAAGGGCAGGTCGTCGACGTCGACGGCGAGCACCGGGTACTCGCCTTCCCGGTCGGGCTCGGTGACGGCCAGGATGCGGCGGGAGTCCGAGCCGCCGGGCAGGAGGAAGCACTCGGGGAAGCGGTCGGCGACGGGCGTGAACATCTCGCCCCACATCTCGCCCAGTTCGTCGGCGACCAACTCGTCGAGGCTGCGCGGCGTGAGGCTGCCGTCGTCGGCCATCCAGTCGTACCGGTCGAGCAGGGACGTGTCGTACGCGAGCCAGGCCCGCAGGCTCGGCGACAGCGGGCGGCCGGACGGCAGCACCACCTCGGCCGACGCGTGGGCGGGCAACGGCCGGGCCACGCCGTCGGTCACCCACGGGACGTCCGCGTACGACAGCGCGGAGGCCCCGGGGTCCCGCCGGACCACCTCCAGGACCCGCTCGACCAAAGCCACTCCATGCACGGCGTCGCCCGTGCCATCAGTCAACATGGCCGGGACGGTAACAGCCGACTCCGACGCGAGGACGCCCGCATGCCGGCGCGCGACCGGGCTCGGGCGGCACGCGGATATCCGGTCGCGCGGGAGGCTGGTCGCACTCGGGGCGGCGGGTCCGTGATGCGATGCGTGGAGCCGACGATCCGGGCGGCGTACCGTCCGGAGCTCACACCCCGAAGACTCCGTCGATGCGTTCGCGGATCAGGTCGGCATGGCCGTTGTGACGCGCGTACTCCTCGATCAGGTGGACCATGATCCAGCGCAGCGAGACCCGTTCGTCACCCAGGACGAGGGCGTCCTGCTCGGACAGGCGGCCGGAGTCGTCCAACGCGGCGGCGGCGACGAGTTCGCGCCCGCGAGCGACCTCCGCCCGCCAGGCCGCCATGACCTCGTCGAGCCCTCGGTCCGGGTCGAGGGCGAAGCCGTCGTTGTTGCTCGCGCCGAAGATCGCGGGCACGTTCCGGCCGGCGAACACACGCTGGAACCAGTTGCGCTCCACCTCGGCCATGTGCTGGAGGAGACCCAGCAACGTCATCGACGAGGGCGCAGCCGAGGCCAGCCGTAATTGCTCATCCCGCAGGCCCGAGCACTTCAGGGCGAGAGTGGCGCGGTGGAAGTCGAGCCACGCTTCCAGCATGGCGCGTTCGCCGGCATGCACGGGCGGTATCCGGCGCCCATCCGGTGTCGTAGTCATGACCGCACCCTGACACATGGCGGCACGACCCACCCGGGACTTCGCCGGCGACGCACGCGCGCCCGCCGGGACACGCGCGCCGTCCGGCAGGAGGCGACCGGGCCGGTCGTGGTCGCCGGGGGCGTGGATCCGGGCCGCCTCCCCATAGGGTCGGCGGATGGCGAAGTATTTCGATGTGCACCCCGAGAACCCCCAGCCGCGCACGATCGGCAGCGTGGCCGACCTGATCCGCTCCGGATCACTCGTCGCGTACCCGACGGACTCCTGTTTCGCACTGGGATGTCAATTGGGCAACCGCGACGGCCTGAACCGGATCCGAACGATCCGCAACCTCGACGACCGGCATCACTTCACCCTGGTGTGCGAGAGCTTCGCTCAATTGGGCCGGTTCGTATACCTGGACAACGACGTGTTCCGAGCCATCAAGGCGTCGACGCCCGGTGCCTACACCTTCATCCTGCGCGCCACGTCAGAGGTGCCGAAGCAACTGTTGCATGCGAAGAAGAAGACGGTCGGCGTCCGGATTCCCGATCACGTCGTCACCCGGGCGCTGCTCGCCGAACTCGGCGAGCCGATCCTTTCCAGCACGCTGCTCCTGCCCGGCGAGGACGAACCGCTGACCCAGGGCTGGGAGATCAAGGAACGGCTGGAGCACGTGGTGGACGCCGTGGTGGACTCGGGCGATTGCGGCACCCAGCCGACCACGGTCATCGACTTCTCCGGCGACGAGGCCGAGATCGTACGTCGCGGAGCGGGCGACACGGCGCGGTTCGAGTAGCGGCCCGGTCTCGGGCGAAGACGTCGGCGCCCGGGTCGAGTGACCGACCCGGGCGGCCGGTGCGCCGATTCGTCAGAGGATCTCGATCGCGTCGACCCTCGGTGGCCGGTTCGGGAAGGAGATCTCGTGCCACCGCTCGATCTTGACCGAATCACCGTTGGCGTCGTAGTAGATCAAGTCGTTGTTTCCCGTGGAGATCTTGTCGACCCACCACCCGCCGAAGGAGGTTCTGCCGCGGTTCGCGTAGCAGTCCACGCTCTGGTCTCCGCCGTTGTGCGACCAGATCTTCAGGAAGTCCTCGCCACCACGACAGGGCACATGGTCGATGGCGAAGGCGGGGCTCGGCGGCACGACCAGGGTCAACGCGGCGGCCGCGGCCAACGCCACGGCCATCGAACGTGCGGCCCTCTTGGTTTTCGAGATCACGGGTCCTCCTCGGACGCAAAATTCCAACCAACGATGCTGGTGCATCGGGCAGGAAGCAGCCTGTCGGGTGCGGACCCCCCGGAACATCAGGTTCCGGGAACATTCACTCGAATGGCGGCGGGGCGGGGGCGCGACTCGGCCGCGTGCAGGGGTGGCCCCGATCAGGCGCCTGCGGAGCCGGTCGCCGGGGTCGCCGGGGCCGCAGGCGTGTCGGGGCGACCGCCGGGCCGGTCGACGAAGCCGCGTTCGACGACGGAGGAGAGGTTGAGAACGGTGCCTGCCGGCGCGTACACGGTGTCCGTGGTGGAGATTTCGCGCACGCCGGTGAACGCGGAGGTGGCCCGGTCGAGGATCCATTCCGCGCGGGAGCCCTGTACCTCGTCCCGCGCGACCGAGACCCCGGGGCGTCCCAGGGAGTCGACGGTGTCGTCGGCGACGGTCACTCCGGGCAGCAGGGCCGCCGCCCGGAACAGCGCGCCGACCACCGCGGGCGGCGCGGCGGCGTTCATGAGCAGGTCGCCGATCAGGGAGAACGTCTGCTGGTCGACGGGGTTTCCGCCGTGCTCGGGCGCGGCTTTGCGGAGCAGGCGCAGGAGTTCGGCCGGGTCGGTGGGCAGGGTCTGCATGAAGCGGTAGTCGGGCCGGTGCAGGTTCCCCGGCCCGGTGTGCTCCTCGCGGAATTCGGTCCCGCTGCCGCCGCGCTGGAGGTAGGTGCCCGTACCGTCGACCGGACGCCAATGCTCGGTGGTGCGGATCGGCGAATGCCGGAACGTCGGCGCCCGTTCGGGTCCACCCAGGACGGCGCTGTATCCGAGGGTCCGGACGTACTCGTATTGGCCGTCCCGGACCGGGAGTTGGCTTCCGGTCTCGGCGGTCACGGCGGCGCGGACCAAGAGCGCGCTCGCGGACCGCTGCTCGGCTCGGGAGACCTTCGTCCCGCTCGGATCGCCGCCGGCGACGCTCACGCCCGCGATGATCGCGGCGACGGTTGCGGCCGCCGCGACGGGCAGGGCCACGAGTTGCCACTTCCGGAGCGTGCGAGGCCGACGCGAGGGCGCGGTCGCCGAGGCTCGGCGGATCTCGTGCATCAGGTGTTGCTTCAGCAACAGGTGGCGGTCCGGGCGGAGTTCCGGGACGGCTGCCGGAGGGGCCAACGCCGCCGGTTCGGTGTCCGGGACCCCCGCTGTAGCGTGCCCGTGGTCGTGGCCGCCGCCCTCGGTTCGCGGATCGGTGTTCATCGTGCCCTCCCGGGTTGTTCGTTGTTCGGCCGGATCGCTGCGCTGCGGTCATCCATGAGCTGTCCTGTGGGCGAGGGCGGTTCCCGATTTCCCGTTGTTCGTTCGAGTTCCTCCGCCGCGTACTTCCTGAGTCGGTTGCGGGCGCGCGACAACCGGGACTTCAGGGTGCCGACCCGCAGGTCGAGTGCCTCGGCGGCCTCGGCGTATCCCAGCCCGGACCACACGACCAGCGCGATGGCTTCCCGGTCTCCTCGCCGCAGCCGCGCCAAGCCCGCGCGAGCCGCCGCGAGTTGCTGCGCGTGGTCGGCGCGATCGACGACCTCGTCGGCCAAATCGGGCACCGGGCCGCGCGGCGGCAGCCGATCCATCGCGGCGCGGTGCCGACGCGCCGAACGGGCGGTGTTGCGCAGGATGTTCGTGGCGATCCCGTACAACCAGGCACGCAGACCCTCGTCCGGGTCCCCCTCCTGCCGTGCCGGCGGCTCGGGATCGACGCGCTCGCGCAACCGCCACGCCTCCAGAAACGTCAGGGACACGACGTCCTCGGCACCGGCCGGATCCGCCGCCACGCGCAGCGCGTAGCGGTAGACGGCACGCGCATGATCGTCGAACAGGCCCGCGAAGGCGGCGGGGTCGCCGGCTCGGACACGGGCACGCAAGGACAACTCCATGACTGCTCCTGTCCGACCGGCCCCACCGGTTCCCGTGACCCCCGTCACATGCCCTGCTCCATTCCTGCGGGAGATTCGTTGTCGCCTCCGGTGGACGAAATGGGCGTCGCCGTGCTCCTGTTCCCGGCTGCGTACCGGTAACTCGAATTCGTGGGTCGGGCGGGCGGGCTTGTCGGGGAGTTGTGATTAGGTGCCGAATGGGAAGCGGAGTTTCGGATTCCTGCCACAGCTCTGCCGGCCGAAAACCGGAGGGTCGTCATATTCCGGCCCGAGTGGATCGTTTACTCTTTTCCGCGAATTTCTTCCGTCGTAACCGATCAAGGTGCGTTCTGCCCTATCGTCGGGTGTTCCCGGAACGTCCGGGATATCGAACGAACACGTCGATCGGATCGGTGTGAATTGAACAGCAAATTGCTTCGACTGTGGAATTGCACGACGATGGCGGATGTCCGGCGCAGGATCGCCGCGGGGGTGGGAGCCGTCGTACTGCTCGCGGCCGTCGTCCTCGCGGGCACCGCGACGGGCACGGCCGCCGCCGCGACGCAGGCGTCGTTAGCCGGGACTCAGGCGTCGTCCGCCGCGCGCGAGGGCGGGTGGACCTGTCCGGGGACGCCCGTGCCGACCGGGTACGTCATCACCGCGTTCGACCGCAACGGCTGCAACGGTCGGGGGGCGTGGTTACAGCAGCCCGTTCGTGACGGGATCTGGACCTGTTCGGGCTCGCCCATCGTGCCGGGGTACGTGATCGCCGCGTACGACCGCAACGGTTGCAGCGGGGTGGGCGCCTGGTTCCACCGACTCGCGCGTGACGGGATGTGGACCTGCTCGGGCTCGCCGATCGTGCCCGGCTACGTGGTCACCGGGTACGACCGCAACGGCTGCACCGGCATCGGCGCGTGGTACCACCAGCTCGTCCGCAACGGGATCTGGACCTGCCCCGGTTCGCCCATCCCGGCCGGCTACCGCAGCACCACCTACAACGCGACGGGTTGCAACGGACTCGGCGCCTGGTACACGATCCGCGCCTGAAAGTAGCCGCGGAACGCCGTCCGGCACTCGGGCGGCGCGTGCTTCGGCGCCGGGCCACGACCGGCCGGTGCCGAGGTACGCGCCGCCCGAGGGCGTGTCGCATTCCGAGACGGTCGGTGTGATGCGTATCGCTGCCTCGGCGTTTCGACTCGGACGTGCGCCATCATGACCGGATGGACGCTCGTTTCCTTGGTATCGCCGAGCTGGTCGAAACTCCCTCCGCGGCGGTCGTGATCGATGTGATGCGTGCTTTCACGGTGGCTGCCTGGGCCTTTGCCCAGGGGGCGGAAAAGATCGTTCTCGCCGAGTCGCCGGACGAAGCCCTGGCGCTCAAGGCTCGCCATCCGGAGTGGGTGGCGCTCAAGGACGGTCCGCCCGCGCCCGGGTTCGACACGGTCAACTCGCCGGGCCTGCTGCGCTCCCTCGACCTGGGCGGACGGACCGTTGTGCAGAAGACCACGGCGGGGACGGTCGGCGCCCTTGCGGTCAAGGAGGCGTCGCTGGTGTTGTGCGCCGGCTTCGTGGTGGCGGAGGCAACGGCTCGGCTGTTGCGGGAACACGGGTGTGAACGTGTCACGTTCGTGGTCACCGGTGAGGACGGGCGCGCCGACGAGGACCTGGCGTGCGCTCAATACATCGCCCGCAGGGCCACCGAGGCCGGGACGGACCCCGCCGACTTCCTCCGCCGCGCCGGCGAGTCGCGCGCCGCCGCCGAGCTGGCGCAGGGCGTGCGACAAGGAGTGCATCCCGACGACGTCGCACTCTGTCTCGAACTCGACCGCTTCCCCTTCGCCATGGTGGCAACCCCGGAGGACCAACTCATGGTCCTTCGCCCGTACACCGTGCCCACACCGACCGGCTGATCGCCGGTGAGGTGGGCCGAGGCCCGTGTGCGGGGCGACGGGTTCGCCGTCCTGCGCCTCGACTCCCGGCCGGCTGTCCGGCTGTGCGGCCGACCCCGACGGCTCGGCGGTGGTTCAGGACACGTGCGTTGTCGGGACGGGTTTCGTGGTGGGGGGTTTGTCGGTGGCGAGGGTGCCCAGAAGGCGTAGGGCGTCCTCGGTGGGGGTTCCGGGGGCGGCGGAGAGGACCAGGAGTTCCATGCCGGATTCGTCCGGTAGGGCGAAGTTTTCCTGGTGCAGTTCCAGGAGTCCGACCAGGGGGTGTCGGTAGGCCTTGCGTCCGTGGGTGCGGGCGCGGACGTCCGCGCGGGCCCAGAGGCGGCGGAAGCGCTCGCTGCCCATTGCGAGTTCGCCGATCAGCGAGGCCAGGCGCGGGTCGTCGGGGTACTTCCCGGCCGCCAGGCGCAGGTGCCCGACCACGTCGAGGGTGCAGATGTCCCAGTCGGCGTAGAGGCCGCGTTCGGCCTCTTCGAGGAAGATGTGCCGAGCGGTGTTCAGGCCCGGCATCTCCCGGCCGTAGAGGAGCCCGGCGAGGCGGTTCCCGGCGGCCACGTCCAGCCGGTGGTCCATGATCAGGGCGGGCGCGTCGGTGACCAGGTCGAGGATGCGCAGCAGTTCGGGCCGCAGGCGCCCGTTGGGCGACTTCGCGCGGCGGCGGCGCTGGCGGGCGAGCCGGTACAGGTGCCCGCGTTCGGTCTCGTCCAGGCCGAGGACTCGGGCGAGCGCGTCGAGGACCTGTTCGGAGGGCTGGGTGGCGCGGCCCTGCTCCAGGCGTACGTAGTAGTCGACGCTGACCCCGGACAGGTGGGCGACCTCTTCGCGGCGCAGCCCTTCGACGCGGCGGCGGCTGTCGGTGGGGATGCCGACGGCGGAAGGGTCGACCCGGGAGCGCCGGGTGCGCAGGAAACCCGCAAGATCGTCCATGCCCCCAGTATGGCTCCGGCGGCGCGAACGAAGGTGGCCCTGCGAATACCAGGAACTCCGGTCCGATGGAAGCGGCGCCCCTGAACGAAGCACGCGTGGCGGCCCAGGATTCATGGCGACACACCTCGTTGAGGCGACACACCTCGTTGAAGGGAACAGCCATGAAGGCGCTCATCGTCCACGCCCACCCCGAGCCGCGTTCGTTGAACGGTTCACTGAAGGACCTCGCCGTGTCCACCCTCGAAGCGGCCGGGCACGAAGTACGGGTGAGCGACCTGTACGCGATGAACTGGAAGGCCGTGGTGGACGCGGCGGACTTCGCCGAGCACGCCACGAACCCGCTTCAGGTGGTGCCGAGTTCGGGCCGGGCGTACCAGGCCGGTGCGCTGACGCCCGACGTGGTGGCCGAGCACGAGAAGCTGCTGTGGGCCGACACGGTGATCTTCCAGTTTCCGATGTGGTGGTACACGATGCCGGCGATCCTCAAGGGCTGGGTGGACCGGGTGTTCTCGTACCGCTTCGCCTACGGCGTCGGGGTGCACGACGAGACCCGGTACGGCGAGCGTTTCGGTGAGGGGACGCTGAAGGGGCGGCGGGCGATCCTCTCGGTCACCGTCGGGGGCCCGGAGTCCCACTACGGCGATCGTGGGATCAACGGCCCGATCGAGGACCTGCTGTTCCCGATCCACCACGGGATCCTGTACTACCCGGGCCTGGAGGTGCTGCCGCCGTTCGTGCTGTACGGCGCCGACCGGATCGCGGGCGGCGACTTCGAGGACGCCGCGAAGGCGTGGAAGGAACGGCTGCTGTCGCTGGAGGCGACCGAGCCGATCGCGTTCCGGCGGCAGAACTTCGGTGACTACGAGATCCCGTCGCTGCGGTTGAAAGAGGGCCTGGAAGCGCCGGGCCGCAGCGGTTTCGGCCTGCACGTGCGGGGTTGATCGCCGGCGCGGGACCGGACGGGGGCGGGCCGGCCCGTGTCGGTTCGTCGCGGTCCGGGGCGGCCGCGGTCGACCGCCCCGGTGGCGCGGGTTCAGCCTGCGGCGGCGCGGAGCAGGGATTGCGCCCGGGGCCAGGGGCCGAAGCCGGCGGCGGGGTTGAGGTGTCCGACCGGGCCGAGTTCCACCAACCGGCTGCCCCACGCGCGGGCCGACTCGGCGACCCGCTCGGCCGACGCCAGGGGGTCGTCGGAACTCGCCGCGACGATGCCAGTACGTCGTCCAGGGCCGCGACGCGCGCGGACCTGTGCTCCCTCGACCGCCGACAGCGCGGCCTGCTGCGCCCCACGAGCAGCGAAACGCTCCCCGCCGGCCCGGCGATCCTCGCGCCGGGGGACCGGCCGCTGCTCATCGCGCTCGGCGCCGACGGTCGGCTCGGCTACGGCGAACTCGCCGAGCTCACCGGCATGAGCGAGTCGACCGTGCGCCGCCGGCTGGGCCGGATGTTGCGCGAGGGCACCGTCGTGCCACGCTGCGAAATCGCGCAGAGCGTCTCCGGATTCCCCACCTTCGTGCACTACCTCGCCGACGTGCCCAGCACCGAACTCGCCCACGTGGGCGCCTCGATCGCCGCGGTCAACGAAGTCCGCATGTGCGCCGCGATCGCCGCCCGGCACGGCCTGCTGATCACCGCCTGGGTGCGCTCCCTGCCCGACACCCGACGGCTGGAGGCACACCTGGCCGAACGTTTCCCGCACCTGGTCGTCGAGGACCGCCGGCTGACCCTGGCCAACCCCAAGCGCATGGGCCACCTGCTGGACACCGAGGGCCGCAGCATCGACTTCGTCCCGATGGACATGTGGTCCTGAGCGGCCGCGCCGGCGCGTTCGGCGAGGGGCGGGTCGGGACGCGCTCGGCCGGCTCGGCGACGCGTTGTTCGGGAAAACCGGTCCTGCGGGGTCTTCGCGGGCGACACGATACGGGCACGACCACCGATCGGCCGTGTGGCCGAGCCCGGGAGTCGTGGACCGAACCGGCGGGAGCGCCCGCGGAGTTCGGGGTTCGCGTTCGTCCCGGCCGTCGAGCCGAGGCATCGGCGGGATTGCGCGGGCAGGCGGCCGTCCGCCCCGACAGGCGGTGAATGTTGCTCAACCCCGCGGCCCGAGGGCGCAACCGGTTGCCCCGGGCCGCCCGGCATGGGTGCACTGGACCCGTTCCCGCACAGCCGCGGCGTCGTCGACGCGCCAGGCGGGAGCGCTTTCGGTCCTCCCACCGCGAATCGGGGATCCCATGCTGTCCGCCCGACATACCCTGCTGCCACGATCGGCACGTATCGCCCTGGCCCGGGACGCCCGGCTCGGGGGTGGCAACCTCTGGCGTACCGCGCTGGAGTACAGCCGAGCCCCCGACGCGCCCCTGCTCGTGTCGGATCCGCCCCTCGTGGTCGAAGACGGGACCCTGCGGCGGGAGTTCGGCATCGCCGCACTCGACGCCCTCGCCGACGCGTGGTCGTGCCACTACCTCGACCGGGGCGTGCGACCGCGCGACCGGGTCGCCCTCTACATCGAGGACTCCTTCGAGGACCACCTGCACCTGGCCGCCCTCGCCCGGATCGGGGCCATCGCGGTCGTGCTCAACGGCCGGCTGCCGCCCGAGGCCGCGCTCGGTCTGCTGGAGCGGGCCGACCCGGTCGGTCTGTACACCGACCCCGCGCACCTGGAACTCCTGGGCGGGCGGCACCGGGCACTGCCCGGACTGCGCTGGACGCACACCCGCGCGGACGGGGCCGGGCCGGGCAACGCGCGACTGCCCGACCGGGCGCGATACCGGCACGCAGACAACGACCCGGTGTTCCTGTGCCACTCCTCGGGTACCACCGGCCGGCCCAAACTGGTCACCTGGACCCACCGGCAGAGCGTCGCGGGAACCCGGTTCCGGCTCGCCACCCAACCCGAACCCGAGGATTCGCTGCTGCTGTGCGCGGCTCCCCAGAGCCACGGGGCCGCGATCGCGATCACCTTCTTCGCGCTGGCGGCCGGTCTGCCGGTGGTCTCCTCGGCCGACCGCAGCGCCGCCGGCCTGGCCCGCGCCGCCGCCGCGCACCGGCCGACGACGATCTTCGCGTTCAACCACACCCTGGCCGAACTCGCCGTCTCCGACCCGGACCCGGCGTGCTTCGCGTCGGTGGCGGACTGGGTGAACGTCGGCGACTCCGCCCACGAGGCGCACGTGCGTCCCCTGGTGCGGATGGGCGGGCGCACCGTGGCGGGCCGGGCCGCGGCGGGCTCGGTCTTCAACGACATCCTCGGCTCGTCCGAGCTGGGCTGGGCGGCACTGCGTCGCTCCACCACACCCGACACACCGTCGTCCCCGCGCCACCTCGGCCGGCCCGGCTCGGCGATGAAGGTGGCGGTGCTGCGCGAGGACGGCAGCCACGCCGACGTGGGGGAGGTGGGCCTGCTCGGGGTCCGCGGCGAATCGGTGACCACCGGCTATTGGAACGACTCGGACACCTACCACCGCAGCTTCCTCGGCGGTTGGTTCCTCTCCGGGGACCTGGTGCGCCGGACCGCGGCGAACCACTACTTCCACGTCGACCGCGTCGTCGACACCATCCACACCGCGGGAGCGCCCGGTCACTCCGTCCTGATGGAGGAGGTGATCCTGCTCGCCCTGCCCGAGGCGGCCGACTGCGCGGTGGTGGGCGCGGGCGATCGCGGCGCGGAGGTGCCGGTGGCGGTGGTCCGGCCGCGGGAGGACGGCGCGGATCCGGCGACCCTCCTCGATCGGGCCAACACCGCGCTCGCCGCGGCCGGCCAGCCCGCCCTGGCCGCCCTGGAGATCGCCACCGCCGACACGGACCTGCCCGTCGGCGCGACCGGCAAGGTCCTCAAACGGCAACTGCGGGAGAAGTACCGCGACTTGCCCGGCCATCTCGCCACCGTATCAACGCAGTTCGTGGCGGCCGTCGACGAATCGGGCCGCCCGACACGGCAGGAGGAAGCCATGACTCGTCGAACCACCCCGGACGCCGCGGACGTGCGCGCGATCGTCGCTGCGGTCCTGGAGACGGAGGCCGAACGCATCACTCCCGACGCGGCCTTCCACGCGCACCTGGAGATGGACTCGCTCCAGAAGACCGAACTCGTCGCCCGGATCGAACGCGCCTTCGGGGTGCGGTTTCCGGCCGAGCAAGCGGCCGGGCTGGACTGCCTGGCCGATGTGCTCGCCGCGTTGATGCGGCACGGCGTCGACAACGACCCGAAGACCGAACGAGGAGACTCCCGATGAACCCCGTCGACCTGCTCCTGTTGCGGCACCTCGCGGCCGGCCGCGGCGCCCGGACGAGCGTCACCGACCGCACCGGCTCCCTGACCTATGCGGAACTGACCGACGCGGCACGCGAGTACGCCGGCGCACTGGCGGCCGGCGGAATCCGCCGGGGTTGCCGCGCGCTGGTGGTCACCGACGACACGGCGGACGCGATCGTCGCCGTCCTGGGCCTGTGGTGGTACGGGTGTGTGCCGGTCGTGCTCAACCCGATGCTCCGCGACGCCGAACTCGCCTTCATCGCCCGGGACTGCGCCGCCGAATACGCCGACCTCGACCTGCCGCGCGAGCGCCGCGACGAACTGGCCGCGGCCCTGGGCCCGCTCGGCTTCCGGCACGAACACCTGGACCAGGAAAGGGGGTTCGTCGATCCGGACGCACCGGCTAGGTTCGCCGAGGAAGCCGAGGTATTGGTGCAGTACACCTCGGGCAGCACCGGCCGGCCGCGCGGCGTCCGGCACTCGACGGGCGGCCTGCGCGCCGTATCGACCGGCTTCGGCGGCGTGCTCGCGCTGACCGAGTCGGACACCGTCCTGTCCACCGCCAAACTCTCCTTCGGCTACGGCTTCGGCAACTCGCTGCTGTTCCCCCTCGCGGCGGGCGCCCGCTCGGCGCTGCTCACCGGCCCGGTCGACGCGTTCACCGTGACCGCCGCGATCGACCGGTACCGGCCGACCGTGTTGTGCGCCGTGCCGAGGGTGTACGAATCCCTGTTGGCCGCGGTCGCCGACCGAGGAGCGAGACCGGACACCTCCTCCGTTCGCGTCGCGGTCGCCGCGGGCGAGCACCTGCCCGCCGACCTGGCCCGCCGGGCGACCGAGACCTTCGGATTCCCGCTGGTCAACGGCCTCGGAGCGACCGAGGTCCTGCACATCGTGCTGGCCACCGCGCCGGACGCCCCACCGCACGGATCCACCGGTCACCCGGTACCGGGCGTGACGGCGACCGTGCGGGACGACGACGGACGGTCGGTGCCGACCGGGACCCACGGCCGGCTGCACATCGCGTCCGCGTCCGCCGCGATCGGCTACCTCGACCGGCCCGAGGCCCAGGCGCGCACGTTCGCCGACGGCGGCGTCTACCCGGGGGACGTCGTGTACCGCACCCCCGAAGGGGACTTCCGGCACGTCTGCCGTACCGACGACCTGCTCAACATCGGTGGCCACAAGGTCGCGCCGGCGGAGATCGAGGCACTGCTGAAGGCGACCGAGGGCATCGCCGACTGCGCCGTCGTCGCCGACCGGGACCCGGCCGGCCTGCAACAGGCCGTCGCCTACGCCGTTTTGGTACCGGGCGCCGTGCCGGCGCAGGTCCGCCGGAGCGCCTTGCAGGCCATCCGCGACCGATTGCCGCCGCACCGGCGCCCCTCAAGGATCGAACTCATCGACGCGCTCCCGACCACCTCCACCGGCAAACTCGCCCGCTTCCGGCTGGGCGCCCCCGAGGAGGCCCGATGACCTGGGACATCGTCGGCATGGGTGCGGTCGCCTGCCTCGGGAACGAACCGGAGGCGATCCACCGGGCACTGTGTCGCGGCGAGAGCGGAGTCGCTCTGCTGCGGGCCTTCGACCGTGCCGCGTTCCGGGTGCAGAACGCGTACGAGATCGACGATCGCGCGGTTCCGGGCCGCGACGAGCCCGGCCGAGCCACCCGTTGGCTGCGCGCCGCGGTCGGCGGGGCGCTCGCGGACGCGGGACTGACCGAGGGGGGAGCGGGCGGCGTCGAACGCGGGGGCGACACCGAACGCGCGGGCGGCGGCGAACCGTTGCGGGGTGTGCCGGTCGGCGGGATCGCGGACGTCCCGGTGATCGTCGGAACCACCCTGCGCGAACTGCGCTCGGCGGAACTGTGGTGGCGCGACGGCACCGAACTCGAACCCGCCGACCTGCACTTCGCCCGGGCCATGCGCGAGGCGTTCGGCACCACCCGAACCGACACCGTGGCCGGCGCGTGTGCCGCGTCCCTGTACGCCCTCGGCATGGCCACCGACCTGATCACGCTCGGCCTGGCCGAGACCGTCGTGGTGGCCGGTACCGACTCGATCACCGAAAGCGCCTTCGGTGGACTCGACCGCGTGCAGCACCCGGCGCCGCACTCGATCCGCCCGTTCGATCGCGATCGCAAGGGCATGGTGATGGGCGAGGGCGCGGTGGCCGTCGTGCTGCGCCGCGCCGACACCCACCACCGCCCGGCGCTCGCCCGGCTGCGCGGCGTCGCGATGAACTGCGACGCCGCGCATCCGACGGTGCCCGACCCGGCGGGCGTGACGGCGGCCGTGCGCGAGGCGCACCGGCGCGCCGGGGTCCGGCCCGAGGACATCGACCTGGTCGTCGTGCACGGCAGCGGTACCCGACACAACGACGTGGTCGAATCCCGGGTCCTGGGCGAGGTGTTCGGGCGATCCGGATCCGGCCCGCTGATCACCTCGATCAAATCCGGGCTGGGACACACCTGCGGTGGCTCCGGCTTGATGAGCCTGGTCGTTGCCGTCTTGGCGCTGCGGTCCGGGGAACTCCCGCCGATCGCCGACCTGTACGACCCGATTCCCGAGGCCGGCAACCTGCGCCTGGTCGTGGGCGAACCGGCCGTCGGCAGCTTCGCCACCGCGCAGATCCACGCGATCGGCCTGGGCGGCATCAACGCCGTCGCCGTGGTGGGGAAGGCGCCGTGATGCCCACCGGAACGCCGCACGAGATGTCACCCGTGATCACCGGCTGTGGGCTCGCGGTCTCCGGCCTGCACGACGAATACGACCTGCTGGAACCGGCCGAGGCCGGGGTCGGGTCCCCGGCCGGAGCCGACCGCGACGGCGACGCCGCTCGCGCCGATGCCGGGATGCGGCACAAGGACCGGGCCTCCCGTCTGGCCCTGCACGCCGTGCGCCGGGCCCTGGCCGGCGCGGCGCTGCGCGACCCCGCGACCACCGCCGTCATCGTCAGCAGCAACTTCGGCAACCTCGACACCGTCTGCGACTTCACCGACACCATCGCCGCGGAGACCGTCACCGGCCTGAGCCCGATCCGGGTCCCGCACATGTCGAGCAACGTCACCGCCGGCTGGGTGGCGATGGCGCACGGCCTGCGCGGACCCAACATCACCCTGTGCAGCGGCACGACCGGCGGCCTGGACGCCGTGTTCTGGGCCGCGGCGCTGCTCGCCGCCGGCCGTGCCGAGGCCGCCGTCGTGGTCGGCGTCGAACCGGACACCGCGCCGGTGGCCCGGTTGCACCGCGAGCACGGCGGCGGGCGGTGGTTGGACGGCGCGGCCTGCCTGGTCGTCGAGCGGCCCGAAGACGCCCGCGCCCGCGGCGTGCGAGCGCGGGCCGTGATCGCCGGATACGGCCGAGCGGCCGGCCGCGCCGAAGCGGTCGGGCAGGCGACGAAGGTCTACGACGGCCCGCTCGGGCTGTGGGTGGCGCCCGGCCACCCCGCGTCGACGCTCGATCTGACCGCCCGACTGGGCCGGTGTTCCGGCGCGCTGGGCGTGCTGCAATGCGCGGCCGGGGCGGCCCGGTTCGACCGGTCGCAGGACGACTTCGTGCTGGCCGTCGCCGGCGACGACCACACCGGCGCGGCCGACGGCGAGGGTGATCCCGGTGGTGTGGCGGCCGTGCTGCTCGGCCGCCCCGGCTCCGGGCCCGGCGGGAGGTGGTCGGCATGACCCCCGGGGCCGACGAACACCGGGCCGTGCTGACCGGCCTGGGCGCCGTCTCCTGCCTGGGGGCCGGGGTCGGCGGGTACTGGAACGCGCTGCTCGCCGGTGGCGCCGCGCCGCGCGAGGTCGACTTGCCGCACCTGAACATGCGGGCCAGGCGGATGTATCGGGTGCCCGAGGCCGCCGTCCCCGAGCACCCGCGCCGGCATGCGGGCGTCCCGCTCGGCGCGGTGCCGCGAATGGCGGTGGCGGCTGCCCTCGAAGCGCTCGACGACGCCGGGATCGAGCACCGCGACCGCGCCGACGTGCCGGTGGTGCTGGGCTGCGAAATGGGCAACGCGAGTGTGCAGGAGGAACGACGCGGCGCCGACGGGGCCGGCCATCCGCAGTGGACACCGCTCGCGGTCGCCGCTGCGGCCGTGGGATCGGCCATCGGCTCGCGACGCGGCAACATCAGTGTGGGCAACGCCTGTTCGGCGAGCGGATACGCGCTCGGCATCGCCTCGGACCTGATCCGCTCGGGCGAGGCGTCCGTGGTCCTGGTCGGCGCCGCGGACGGGGTGACCCGGGTCGGCATGGGCGGCTTCGACCGGCTCGGCGCGGCCGACCCGCACAGTTGCCGCCCGTTCGCCCGGGACCGGGCCGGCACCGTGTTCGGTGACGGCGCGGCGATGGTGGTACTGGAATCGGCGGCGCACGCCCGACTTCGCGGTGTCCGTGCGTACGCCGAACTCGCCGGGGTGGCCTGGAGTTGCGACGCCCGACACCCGACCGCGCCCGATCCGGACGCGACCCAGCTCGTGCGCGCGATGCGCGAGGCCCTCGCCGACGCGGACTTGGCTCCGGACCGGGTGGGCTGCGTCCTGCCGCACGCGACCGGGACCCCGCTCAACGACGCGGTGGAGAGCCGTGCGCTGCGCCGGGTGTTCGGCCAAGTGACGGACCGGCTGCCGCTGTTCGCGCTCAAGGCGATGATCGGGCACACCTCCGCGGCGGCCGGGATCTTCGCCTGCCTGACCTCGGCGTTGATCCTGTCCCGAGCGCGGATCCCCGCGAACGCACCGGTGGAGCAGGACCCGGATTGCGAGGTGTGGCTGCCCCGGGAGGCCGCGCTGCGGCCGGCACGCCCGGCGGTGCTGGTGAACACCTGTGCCTTCGGCGGCAACAATTCGTCCTTCGTGCTCGCCGGGCGGGGGTGGCCGGCATGACCGCCCCGGCGCGGATGCGCGTCACCGGCCTGGGAGTGATCGCTCCCGGCGTGGACCGACCCGATCGGGCGCTCGGACCGCGATCCGCGCCCCAGCCCGGCTGGTTCGAGGTCGCCGCGGCCCTGCCCGGACGCGGCTATCGTCGGTTGCCCGCCGGCTGCCTCCACCTGCTCGCCGCGGCCAGGGCGGCTGTGATCGACAGCGGCCCTCGGTTCGCCGAGGTGCCCGCACACCGCCGAGCCGCGATCGTGGGAACCAACAACGCCGGGGCGGCCCTGATCGAGGAGTTCGACCGGACGATCATCGATCTCGGCGCCGCGGAACTGCCGCCCGGCCGCGTCCCGTACATGGCGACGAGCATGTTCGCGGCCCGATTGGCGCCCGAACACCTGCTGCGCGGCTTCGACCTCACCACCAACTCACCGGCCGTGGCGGGGCTGGACGCCCTCCAGAGCGCCGCACGCGCGCTCGCGGCGGGGCGCGCCTCGGTCGTCCTGGCCGGCGCGGTGGAGGAACCGCCCTCGGCCACACAGCGGTCCGGGGCCCGGTTCGCAGCGGCACCGGTCGACATCGGCGCCGCGGTCCTGGTGTGCGAGCCCGAGGAGGTGCCCGCGGGCGGTGCCGCGGGGTACGGCTATTGCTCGACGTACAGCGCGTTTGTTCCCGGCGCCGGCGCGGGCGCCGATCCCGACCGCGCGCGGGCCGTCCTCGCGGGGTTGTGGAGCCGACTCGCCGACGACGGCCCGCCGCGCCGGATCGATGCCGTGCTCGACGACTCCGCGCTCGGCGCGGCCGTTGCCGCCTGGTTGCCCGCATGCGCCCCCGACAGCGAGATCACGGCCGTCCCGGCGGCGATCGGCGGCGGTTGCCTGACGCCGGTGCGCCGTGTCGCCGGTCGGCTCGCCACCCCCGGCGGCCTCACCGATCGCGTCGCGGTCGTCGCCGCCTCCGCCCACGGCCACCTCTCGATCACCGACCTCACCCCGGCCGCCGCCGGCCCCGGGCACCGCATGCCGCCGGTCGACGACCGGACGACACCGGCCACCACGAAGGGACACCGATCATGACCAGGCCCACCCCCACCCGCGAGGAACTGCGCGACTTCTTCGTCGAGGAACTCGAACACGCCGACGAGATGGTCGCCTACGACAGCGAGTTCGCCGTCGACCTCGGCATCGACTCGCTCACCACGATGGAGCTGATGGTGCAGTTGGAGAAGCGCTACGGCGTCCGGCTCGCCGAGTCCGAATTCGCCGAACTCACCTCGGTGAACGCCGTACACGAATTCCTGTCGGCCCGACTCGGGGCGGCCTGAGCATGGCGGACACCCGGCGGCCGGTCGCGCTGGTGACCGGAGGATCGCGCGGCATCGGACGAGCCGTGGTGAACCGGCTGGCCGCGGACGGATTCGACGTCGCCTTCTGCTACCGCTCCCGGTCGGACGCCGCCGCGAAGGTGGTGGCCGAGGCGGGCGCGGCCGGCGCGACCGTGCTGGCCCATCGGGCCGACGTCTCGGCCGCACCCGAGGCCCGCGCCTTCGTCGCCGTCGCCGAGGCGCGACTGGGACCGCCGTCGACCCTGGTCACGTGTGCCGGCGTCGTTCGGGACCGGCCACTGGTGCGGATGTCCGACCACGATTGGGACGAGGTGATCCGCAACAATCTCGACGGGACCTACCACGTGTGCCGTGCCGCCGCCCTCGCGCTGATGCGGCACGGCGGCGGCTGCATCATCACCGTGTCCTCGGTCGCCGCCGCGCACGGCAGCGCCGGACAGAGCAACTACGCCGCGTCCAAGGCGGGCATCGTCGGCTTCACCACGTCGCTGTCCCGGGAACTCGGCCGCTTCGGGGTGCGCTCCAACGTGGTCGCCCCCGGCCTGATCGGCACCGACATGACGGCGGAACTACCGGCCGCGGCACGGGCGGCCATCATCGACCGGATCCCGCTGCGCCGACCGGGCAGCCCCGAGGAGGTCGCCGACCTGGTCTCCTTCCTCGCCTCCGACCGGGCCCGCTACATCAACGGACAGGTGATCGGCGTGGACGGCGGGCTGATCCTGTGAGCGCCCGCCCGACCTTCTTCGAGTGCCGCCCGGGAGCCAGGAGTTCGCCATGTACGACGTGATCGTGGTCGGTGCCCGCTGCGCGGGCGCGCCGACGGCCATGCTGTTCGCCCGCGCCGGATACCGGGTCCTGCTGGTGGAACGGGCCCGGTTCCCCCGGGACACGCTCTCCACCCTCTACATCCATCAGCCCGGAGTCGCGCTGCTCGACGCGTGGGGCCTGCTCGACCGCGTCACGGCCACCGGCTGTCCGCCGATCACGGCCGTGACGCACCGCCTGGGGGAGGTGACCCTGGCGGGAGCGCCGACGCCGATCGGGGGAATCGCTGCGGCCTACGCGCCGCGGCGACATCTGCTCGACCACATCCTCGCCGAGGCGGCGACCGCCGCCGGAGTGGAATTCCGCGAGCGCTGCCGGGTGACGGACGTGGTCTTCGACGGCGACCGAGCCGTCGGCGTGCGCTGGCGTGCCGGGACGAGCACCGGTACCGAGGCCGCCACGCTCGTCGTCGGCGCGGACGGCATGCGGTCCGTCGTGGCGGAATCGGTACGGGCCCCGGTGACCCGGGAGGACCCCGTGCTCAGTTGTGTCTACTACGGCTATTGGGAAGGGGTGCCCGCGAACGGATTCGAGGCGTACGCCGTGCGCGGACACTGGGTGGGCTGTGTCCCGACCAACGACGGGCGCACGCTGATCGGGGTCTATCGGCCGCAGGCCGCGTACGCGTCGCTGCGGGCCCGCCCCGAGGCCGGCTACCTCGACGGCCTCGCCGCGGCGGCGCCCGAACCGTACGAGCGGGCCCGCGCCGGCACCCGGGTGGAGCGGTTGTTCGGCTGCGGCGCGCAACTCAACTACTTCCGCCGCGCGTTCGGCCCGGGGTGGGCACTGGTCGGCGACGCCGGGCACCACAAGGACTCGATCACCGCGGACGGCATCACCGCGGCCTTTCGCCAGGCCGCCCTGCTCACCGCCTGTGTGGGCGCCGACCTGCACGACGAACCGCTGCTGCGGGCGGCATTGCGGCGCTTCGCCGGACATCGGGACCGGCTGCTCGCCGACCGCTACACCGACGCCCTCACGCTCGCGCGGCTGCGCCCCGACCGCGGGCAGCGCCTCCTGGCCACGATCGCGGACGATCCGGTGTCGACCCAGCGGTTCCTGGACCGGGCGGCGGGTCCCGCCGCGGAGCCGACGGAGGCATCGGTCCCGGACCCGACGGACGTCCCGGACCCGACCGACGTACTACAGGAGGGTGGGGTATGCGGATGACCACCGGATTCGGTATCGCCTTCCCCGGCCAGGGCACCAAGGCGGCGGTGCTCACCGCGGCCCTGCGCGCGCACCATCGGCACGCCCTCGTGGCCCGGCTGCTGGACACCTTCGACGCGGCCGACCCGGACGCCCTGGACCTGACCGACACCGCCGTCAACCAACCGGCCACCTGCGCCGTGGGCATCGCCGCCGTCGAGGCGGCCTTCGGGCCGGGCGTCCGGCCGCCCGCGGCGGTGGGACACAGCCTGGGCGAACTCACCGCCGCCGCGTGTGCCGGATTCGTGGACGTGCACGACGTGTTCGACCTGGCGGTGGCGCGCGGCGCGCTGTGCCGGGCGCAGCACCTTCGCCGGCCCGGTGCGATGGTCGCGGTGGTGGGCGCCGGACCGGCCGACATCGAGTGGCTCCGCCGCCGCGTGCTGGCCGAGAACGGTGGCATCCTGGAAATCGCCGGCCTCAACAGCGCACGCCAGGTCGTCCTGTCGGGCGATCCGGTCGCCGTCCGGGAGACGGTGCGATTGGCCGCCGAACTGTGCCTGCGCGCCGAGCCGTTGCCCATCGCCGGAGGCTTTCACAGTCCGCTCATGATGGACGCGGTCCCGCGCTGGCGCCGCCGACTGGAGGCGGTGCGGTTCCGCCCGGGCGGCGCACGGTTCGTCTCGGCGATCGACGCGCGAGCGCACACCGACCCCGACGAGATCCGCGAACGACTGGCCCAGGGGCTGGTACTCCCGGTCCGCTGGCACGAGGCGATGCACGCGGTCCGCGACCTGGGGGTCCCCGGGCTGATCGACGCGGGGCCCGGGGACACGCTGCTGCGACTCGGGCGCAGGGATCGGGCGACGCCGTTCGTCGGGATCGGGGAGGTGGCGGTGCGGTCGACGGCCGCGACACCCCTCGGCCACGACGACCGGACCGACCGCCGGCCCGATCCGCCGCCCTCGGATGCGTCGACGCGCCGCCGGTGCTCGGGAGGTGTCGGATGATCCGCGAAGACGGCCCCGGCGCGGCCCGAACCGGCCCGGTGCGGCGCGGCGCGGATCCGGGTGCGGACGCGTTGCTCGACCCGGACATCGCCCCGACGGCGTCCCCCGTGTCCGCGCCCGGGCCGGCCGGGTCCGATCGCCGCGTGCTGCTCACCGGCGCGACCGGCTTCCTCGGCGCCTTCCTCCTGCGCGAACTCCTGGACCGCACCGGCGCGGACGTGTGGTGCCTGGTCCGCGCCGACACGCCGCAGCACGCGCGACATCGCCTCCAACAGACGATGCGGCGCTATCTCCTGTGGGACACCGACACGGCCGCTCGGATCGTTCCGATCGCGGGCGACCTGACCCGACCCCGACTCGGCCTGACCGCGCGACAGTGGTCCAGACTCGCCGAGCGGGTCGACGTCGTCCAGCACAGCGGGGCCCGGGTCGGTCATGTGGCCCGCTACGAGTCGCTCCGCGATGCCAATGTGCTCGGCACGGCGGAGGTACTGCGGCTGGCCTGCGCGGACCACGTCAAGCCGGTGCACTTCGTCTCCACCGCCGCGCTGCCCACCGATCCCGCCGATCCCGCCGGAGAACCCCCTCGGCCCGGGACGGCGGGGGCCGGCTACGTGCTGAGCAAGTGGGTCGCGGAGCGCCTGGTGCACCAGGCCGGCGCGCGGGGCGTGCCGGTCGCCGTGTACCGCCCCGGGCGCATCGGCGGCCACTCGGTCACCGGCGCGTGCCAACTCGACGACGCCATCTGGAACTTCGTGCGCGCGGTCGTGCTGCTGGGAGCAGCCCCGGAGGTCACCGGCTCCCGGGTGTCCTTCATGCCGGTGGACCACGTGGCCCGCGCCATCGTGCGCGGGCAGGCCGCGGATGCGCCCGCCGGGCCGGTGCGACACCTGCTCGACCCCTCCGGGATGGCGCTGCGCGAATTGCTCGGGTACGTGGCGGAACGTTTTCCGGTCGGGTTGGTGCCGCCCGAGGTGTGGCTCACCCGCCTGTGGGACGCGCGGCACGGGTACGACGGTGCCCTGACCAGGGCGAGCCTGTTGCTGGCGTCCTACCGGGCCCTCCTGGACGGAACCGCGCAGCCGCCCGTCGGCAACGTCGGGGGCAGCCCGGGCGGGGCGGGCGGTGCCGACGTCGCATGCCCGCCGATGGACGGCGGATCGATCAACGCCCATCTCGACTACTTCGAGTCCGTGGGATTCCTGCCGTCCGCCGCCGCTCGATTCCCGGCATAATGGGCAACCAAATCTTCGGATACGGTCCGAGCGTCGATCCTTTGCGGCGGTGCCGGCCATTTCGGATGGGTCTGCACCCGCGCCATATTGTCGGTGTAAAGAAACACGCAGGCCGATGCCAAGAATCCTCACACGGCTTTGACGCGCGTCTCCCTAGTGTTATCCGGACACGATCCACAGGGAGCTCGATCATGGTCCAGTCGCTCGCATTAACGATTCCCCCCGCCGTTCTCATCATCAGCGACACCCCGGAGTATTCCGCCGGCGGAACGCAGCTCTTTCCGGGCCTGCGCACCATGATCGGCACGGTCGCCGGCCGCCGACCCGAGTGGCTTCGGGTCGGACCGGCCGGTCACGACGCGGTGCCCCGCGAGCGACTTCGTGCCTCGGCCGCCGGCGCGCACGCCCTGGTTCTGCTGACCGCCGTGCGCAACAACTCCTGTTCGGGCGAGATCAAGCTCGCCCTCGATCAGCTCGCGGACGGCCCGGTGCGCCGCAAACCGGTGGGCCTGGTCTCGGTCGGCGCGGTCCAGAGCAGCCATGCGGTCGACCATCTCCGGGTCGTATTGGCCGCGTTGGACGCGGTGGTCATCCCCGGCACGCTGACCGTGCCCGGTCCCTCGGCCGTCACCCGGCTTCCCGAGACCCGGGTCGCGCGGCAACACGGCATGCTGAGCGGCTTCGTCGAGGAACTCCTGTGGTTCACCGGTCGATTGCGCGCGGACGCGCCGAGCCCGACCACGCCCCCCGAGGCCGACGCGGTGGCCGAGCAGGTCGACACCGCCGTGTCCTTCATCCGGGAACGATTCGCCGACAACGAACTGACCCTCGGCCTGGCCGCCCGAGCCGCCCACATGAGCAAATACCACTTCTCCCGGACCTTCAAAAGACGAACCGGTCACAGATTCATCGATTTCGTCACAGAGTTGCGTATGGAGCTCGCCCGTTCGCTCCTGCTGGAAAGCAACCTGCCGGTGGCCGATATCTGCGTCAAGGTCGGCTATCGCGACCTCAGCCATTTCCAGCGCACTTTCAAGGCGACCTACTCGTTGTCGCCTTCCGTGTTTCGCTCCGCAGCGCAGGCCGGGCTCGCGCCGGTCGGCAGTGAAGCGCCCGAAAAGGAGCATTTCGGGGCACGACAACCCGTCCTGTGCGCGCCGGGTGAGGGAAGCCGACCTTGACCGGCCCGATACCGCACTACCTCTGTGGCCGCCGGCACCCGCCCGCCGACGCCGGGGTCGTGCGCCGACACGCCGTGCACGGACACGAGGTCTTCCGGGTCACCGCGACCGGGATCGACGCCGGCCCGGCGTTCGAGTACGCCCGCTCGGTGGGGCTTCCCGCGTTGCGCCGTGCCGACTTCGCCGAGCGGGCCCGATGGATCACTCGGCTGGCACGCCATCTGGCAGGCCACCGCGAGGAGTTCGTCCGACTGCTCGCCCACCTGGGCACCTCCCCGGCCGACGCCGCACGGGACGTGGACGGCGGATTGGCGACGATGCGGCACTGCGCGGCGGCGATCGTCCGCCGCTCGGCCGGCGGCGCAGCCACGGCGGACGGCCGGCTCCTGGTGGAAGGCGGGCTCCCGTGGGAAGACCGAGCCGATCCGCCCACCGGTCGGGCGAGTCGCTCCCTCCTCGACGGGCCGCCCGGTGTCGCGGTGCAGATCAGCGGCTTCAGTCTGCCCGCGGCCACCATGCTCGGCGCCTTCGCCCCCGCGTTCATCGCGGGCATGCCCGTGATCGTCCGGCCCTCGCACCGCACCGCCCAGGTGGTGGCGCAGCTGGTGCGACGGATCGTCGAGTGCGACGGACTCCCGGATGGAGCACTCCAGTTCGTGTCCGGCCCGACCCGCCTGGCCGACCACCTCACCGCCCACGACCTGCTTCGCTTCACCGGGACATCGGCCACCGCGCGGCGGGTGCGCGATCGGCTCGCGACGCCGGCGGTCGCGCCGCACCAGGACTTCGGCACTCAGGCGCTGGACTGCGCGGTGCTGGGCGCCGACGCCGCGCCGGGCACGGCGGCCTTCGCGATGTTCGTGGACCGACTGGTGGCCGCCATGACGGCGTACACGGGTCAGACCCGGGCGACGGCGCGCCGGATCTTCGTACCGGCGCCGTTCCTGGACGCGGTGGCGGATGCGGCGGCCGCCGCCCTGGACGAGATCCGACCGGGTGACCCGTACACGCCCGGCGTCGGCATGGGGCCGCTGATCGACGCGTCCCATCGGCGCCGCGTCCTGGCCGGCGTCGCCCATCTGCGGGGGGCGACCCGCACGATTCGCGGGACGCCGGCCCGGATCGCCGCGATGGCCGACGAGCGCGGGTTCGGCGCGTTCCTGCCGCCGGTCCTGCTCGTCGCCGACGAGCCGGGGCGCCGCGAGGTGCACGAGGTGGAGGCGTTCGGGCCGGTCGGCACGCTGGTGCCGTACCGCTCCTCGGCCGACCTCCGCGACGCGCTCGCCCTGGGCGGTCGCGGCCTGCACGGCTGGGTGGTCACCGAAGACCCGGCAACGGCACGTGAGTTGGTCCGGGGACTGGCGCCCACACACAGCCGCATCGAGGTCGTCGATCCGCAGGCTCCGCCCGCCGGCCCGAGCGCGCCGGACGACGCGGAATGCCTGCGTGCCGTCGACCGCCACCTGAACACCGCCGGCGTGCACGCCGCGCCCGGACACCTGGCGGCGGTCACCGATCGATGGGAACCGGGCGCCGCGCGCGTGCACGGTCCGACGCATCCGCTGCGGCGGTACCTGAGCGACCTGCGCGCCGGCGACGCGGTGACGGTCGGCCCGCGCACCGTCACCCGGGCCGACATCGACCGGTTCGCCGAACTCACGGGCGACCACTACTACTTGCACACCGACGAGGCCGCCGCGACCGGGCATCCGCTCTATCGCGGGATCGTCGCCCACGGCTACCTGGTCCTGTCCCTCGCGGCGGGCATGTTCGTGCCACCCGAACCCGGGCCCGTACTGGCCAACCGGGCACTGGAGAACCTGCGCTTCCTGGCCCCGGTACGGCCGAACGACGCCCTGACCGTCACGCTGACCGCCCGGCGGGTCACCACCCGGCCCGGTGCCCGACACGGCGAAGTGCGCTGGCACGTCGAGGTCGTCAACCAGGACGCGCGGCCCGTCGCGGACTTCGAGCTGATCACCCTCACCGCCGACCGGCCCACCGAGGCCGGGGACAAGGACGTGCCACATGCGCGCCACCACCATTCACGGCCCCTATGACATCCGCGTCGAGGACGTCCCCGACCCGCGCGTGGAGCAGCCCGGCGACGCGGTGGTCCAGGTCCTGCGTGCCTGTGTGTGCGGCAGCGATCTGTGGGCCTACCGGGGCGAGTCCGCCCGGGTGCCCGGACAGCGCATCGGGCACGAATTCCTGGGCACCGTCGTGGAAACCGGCTCGGAGGTGCGCACGGTGCGCCCCGGCGACCTGGTCATCGCGCCGTTCACCTGGTCCGACGGGGCCTGCCTGTTCTGTACGGAGCGGCTGCCCACCTCGTGCACGAACGGCGGCATGTGGGGCGCGGTCGGGTCCGACGGCGGCCAGGGCGAGGGCGTTCGGGTTCCCTATGCCGACGGCACCCTGGTCGCGGTGCCCGCCGAGGCCGCCTCGGACGATCGGCTGATCGGTGCGCTGCTCGCGCTGACCGACGTCATGGGCACCGGCTACCACGCGGCGCTGAGCGCCGGCGCACGACCCGGTGCGACCGTCGCCGTGGTGGGCGACGGCGCGGTCGGGCTGTGCGCCGTCCTGGCCGCCCGCCTGCTGGGCGCGGAGCATGTCATCGCGCTGGGCCGACACCCGGACCGCCTGCGGCTGGCCCGGGAGTTCGGCGCCGCCGGCACGATCACCGAACGGGGCGAGGCGGCCGTGACGGCGGTCCGCGAGGCGACGGGCGGCCACGGCGTACACGCCGCGATCGAGGCGGTGGGCAGCGAGGAGGCGATGCGTACCGCCGTCGGCGTCACCCGCCCCGGCGGTGCCATCGGCTGGGTGGGTGCCCCGCACGGAAGCGGCGACGGACTGGACGTCGGCACCCTGTTCATGAACAACCTCACCCTGCGCGGCGGTATCGCCCCGATCCGTGCCTACCTCCCCGAACTGCTGCCGCGCGTGCTCGACGGCACGCTCGACCCCTCGCCGGTGTTCGACGGCACGATGGCCCTCGCGTCGATCGCCGACGGATACCGCGCCATGGACGACCGCAGCGCACTGAAGGTGCTGATCACCCCCTGAACCCCGCAACCCCGCCGCACCGAGGAAGCGCGTACCGAAATCGCCGCCGGGATACGGCGGTTCGTTCAGGGCGACCGCGTCGGACCGGTGCCGGCCCGATGCCGGATCGGTTCCGCACCGTCCCGGTTCGCCGCCGCCCGCATGGTCGCGTAGAAGGCTTCGCCCTCCGGGGTGAGTTCGATGTTCTCTTCGAGCCCGCCGTGGCCGATGACGTCCTCGACCATGACGATCCGGGCGCCGCGCGGCGTGAAGCTGCTGAAGACGGGGACCCGACCGCGGTCGGCCAAGTCCCGAAGCGTGGCGTCGAGGTCGGTACTGCCGAAGCCGAAGTGGTGCAGTCCGGGACCGCTCTCGGCCAGCCGTTCCGAGAAGACGGTGGCCGATCCCGGCAGTGGCTCGACGAGTTCGATCATCAGCCCGCCGGTGTAGCTCAGCGCGATCCGGGCACCCAGGGGAGTCGGGACCCCACGATGGACGGTGCCGTTCGGCTCGGCTGTCGGTTCCGGTCCCAGGAACCACGGACCTGCGCCGAAGCACGCGCCGAAGTCGGCCATGGCCGAGTCCAGATCGTCGACGACGAAACATATCTGCAGGAGCGGGGTCGCCCCGGCAAGTCGGGGAGCCGGAGCAGGAGTTCGGGTCATGGCGTTCTTCCTTCTCGCCCTACTCGAAGTAGCGGCGCGGGTTGTCCACGAGGATCGTCTCGAGTTGCCGGTCGGTGACGCCGCGGCGCCGCAGTTCGGGGAGCACGTCGTCGCTGATGTGACGGTAGTTCCAGTGCGGCAACTGGGCCTTCTGCGCCGCCGGATCCCAGAAATCGATGAAGCAGGACGCGTCGTGCGAGATCACGATGTGGTCGAGGTAGCCGCGTTCGATCAGGGCGACCACGGTGCCGACGCGATCGTCGAACGAGAGGAAGCTGTCCAGGCCGAACCGGTCCAGGCCCAGCAGCGACCCGGCGTCCGCGAGCCGGGTGAGGTAGTCGAGGTCCTTGGTATCGCCGGAGTGACCGATGATCACCCTGCGCGGATCCACACCCTCCTCGCGGAATACCTGCTGGGCGATCAGGCCGGTCTGTTCGGCGGCGTTGGTGTGCACGGTGATGGGAGCGCCGGTTTCCGTGCTCGCCCGCGCGACCGCGCGCATGGTGCGCTCGACGCCGGGGGTCAGCCCCGGTTGGTCTATCGCGCATTTGAGGAAGGCCGCGCGCACTCCGGTGTCGGCGATTCCTTCGGTGAGGTCGGAGACGAAGAGCTTGGTGAGCGGTTCGGGTTCGTCGAAGAGGAGCCCGGGGCCCTTGTAGTGGAACTGCATGGGGATGTCGTTGAACGTGTACAGACCCGTGGCCACCACGATGTTGAGTTCGACGCGCCGGGCGATCTCCTGGATGCGCGGTAGGTAGCGCCCGAGGCCCAGGACGGTCGGGTCGAGGATCGTGTCGATTCCCCGGGATTTCAGATCGGTCAGATCGGACACCGCCTGGTGCAGCATCTCCGATTCACGCCAGTCGTGCTGGTAGTTGAGGCGGTGCTCCTCGCCGAGTACGAAGACGTGCTCGTGAACGAGGGTGCGCCCGAGGGCCGTGCTGTCGACCGAGCCACCCGCCGTGGGGATCGAACCCATGGTGCCTGCCTTCTGTGTCGTGGATGTGTCGTCGTGGATGTGTCGCGGCGGCCTCTCGGCACTGCCTTCGCCGAGGCCGGCCGCACGCCGACGACCATGTCAGATAGTGAACTTGTGGTCAATAAATGAAATCCGTGACCCGACAGGTCTTGCCGCGACCCCCGGCGGAGGCTAGGTTCAGGATTTGAAATCTGCTTCAGATAGTGAAATGGAGGAGTCATGGGACGTACCGTGGCTGATGTCATCGCGGCGGCCCTCGCCAGGCACGGGGTCACGACGATCTACGGCCAGAGCAACCCGACGGCACTGTTGTTGGCGGCGGAGCAGATCGGCATCCGCCAGGTCCTGTACCGCACGGAGAACGCCGCGGGTGTGATGGCGGACGGCTTCGCCCGGATCTCGCACCGCATCGGCGTCGTGGCGGCGCAGAACGGACCGGCGGCCACGCTTTTGGTGGCGCCGATGGCGGAGGCCCTCAAGGCGTCCATTCCGCTGCTCGTTCTGGTCCAGGAGGTGCCCGCGGCCGCGCGCGATCGCAACGCCTTCCAAGAGCTGGATCACACCGCCCTCTTCGGCGGCGTGTCGAAGTGGACCCGGCGCATCGACGACCCCGCGCGGGCCGAGGACTACGTCGATCTCGCGATGACGGCCGCGACCGGCGGACGTCCCGGACCGGTGGTGCTGCTCCTGCCGAGGGACGTGCTCGATCTTCCCGAGGAGCCGAGCCGATTTCCCCGGTCGGCGACGCTCGGCAGCTTCCCGCTGGATCGCCCGCGCCCGGCGGCCCGAGCGGTACGCGAGGCGGCCGAACTGCTCGCCTCGGCTCGTTCGCCCATCGTGATAGCCGGTGGGGGAGTGCACGTGTCGGGCGCGGTGGCGGAACTCGTCGCCCTTCAGGAACTGGCACAACTCCCGGTGGCGACCACGCACATGGGCAAGGGCGCGGTCGACGAGACCGCACCGCTGTCACTTGGGGTGGCCGCGAACATCACGGGCCTCAACGGCCCGGCGCACTTCCACCTGCCGTTGATCGCGGAAGCGGACGTCGTCCTGCTCGTCGGCACCCGCACGAACGAGAACGGGACGGACGCGTGGACACTCACCTCGCCGACGGCCCGCTACATCCACATCGACGTCGACCCCGAGGAGATCGGCCGCACCTACGAGGCGCTGCGCCTGGTCGGCGACGCGCGCTCGGCGCTGAGCGATGTGTGCGAAGAGCTGAAGCACCTCGACCTGTCCCGGCGAACATCGGCCGCGGCCGGCCTCGTCCGCACGATCGCCGAGGGGCGTGCGGCGCACCGCACGCGCCGAGACGCCCTGGCGTGCTCCGCCCACACGCCGATCTCCCCCGAACGTGTGCTGGTGACCCTGGACCGGCTGATCGGGCCCGACGACATCGTGGCGGCCGACGCCAGCTACGCCTCGATCTGGGTCACCGGTTACCTCACCGCGCGTCGGGCCGGTCAGCGGTTTCTGCTGCCACGGGGTCTGGCGGGCCTCGGCTGGGGCCTCCCGCTGGCGCTCGGCGCGAAGATCGCCGCACCGTCCTCGCGGGTGATCGCCATCGTCGGCGACGGCGGCTTCGCCCACGTGTGGTCGGAGATCGAGACCGCCGTTCGTGCGGACATCCCCGTGGTCGTGGTGATCCTCAACAATTCGATCCTCGGATATCAGCGGCATGCCGAGAACTACTTCTTCGGCGCCACGACCACGGCGATCACCTTCGCTCCCGTCGATCACGCGGCCGTGGCCAAGGCGAGCGGCGCCCGGGGCAGCACCGTCAGCGCACCCGAGGAACTGGAGGAAGCCCTCCGCGCAGCCCTGGAATCGCACACCACCACCGTGCTCGACGTCATCGTCGACCCGGACGCCTATGCCCCGGTGAAGGCTTGGGACGCCCGCGCCGACCGGCTGAACCTCCCCTCGGCGGAAGGCTGATCCATGATCGCCTGTGATATTTTCCGACGGTGAATCCCGCTGACAGGACGCCCAAGCAACCCACCCTGCAGACGGTTGATCGCGCACTCACCTTCCTGGAATACGTGGCATCGGCCCCCGAACCGCCGACCGTGCAGCAGGTGTCGGAGGCCCTGGGGCTGAACATCACCACCTGCTACCACCTGTTGCGCACGCTGGTCGCCCGCCGGTACATCGCGCGCCACGAGAACCTCACCCTCACGCTGGGGGACGGGGTGGGCGCACTGTTCCGCTCGTACCAGCAGCGCTTCGACATCGACGACAACCTGAAGGCGTGGGTCGACAAGCTCGCGGCGAAGACCGCCGAGACGTCGTACTTCTCGGCGCTCGAGGGAAATCGCGTGATTCTCAAAATACTCGTCGAGGGCTCGCAGCCGCTGCGCGTCAGCGGATTGTTCGTCGGTCAGTCCGGGAATGAACACCTGCGGTCGTCGGGTAAAGCGGTGCTGGCCCATCTCGACGACGAGCGACGCGCCGCGCTGCTGGCGAAGATCGTCGACGGCCATTCCCGCTCCGAGGAATCCGCACTCCTGGAGAAACTCGACCTCGATCTGCGGATGACCCGCGAGCGCGGCTGGTCGATGGACGAGCAGGGCTCGGACATCGGTATTTCGAGTGTCGGCGCGCCGATCTTCGACGCGCGTCAGGACGTCTACGGTGCCGTGGGAATCGTGGTTCCCACCACGCGGATGGCCAAGCATCGGCAGCGCTACGTCGAGTGCGTGACGGCGACGGCGGCGGCGATGACGTCCTTCCTCGGCACTGCCGGCGTGCGGTAGCAGCCGACCCGTTCCCGATCGGTGCGGCAAGGGTCGACCGAGGTCATTCGGTGGCCCGGTGGTCGACCCCGAATTTCGTACGCACTGTGTTCGTTTCGCTATATGAAACGAATCCCGGATATCGACATCCAATTCAATGTGCGGCCATCCTCCGACGACGGCCGCATCGTCTCCCGAATGCAAAAGGATGTTCTTCGATGACCCCACCAACGCCGGCCCCCGTGGTCTGCCTCCATTCTCTTTTTCTCGACCCGCGAATGTTCGACGGCCTCGTGGCCGCGGGGGAGGGCCGAATCCGGGCGATCGTGCCGGAACTCCCCGGGCAGGTCTCCCGGGTCGGTGAAGTCTCCCGAACGGTGACGATGGACGACGTGACGGAAGACGTCCTCGGCACCATCGACGAATTGGGACTCGAGCGCTATTCACTGGTCGGCCAGTCGATGGGCGGCGACGTCGCCGTTCGCATCGCCGCCCGGCGCCCCGAGTCGATCGACAAGATCGTCCTGCTCGGTTCGTCGGCGCGGGCCCAGAGCCGGGAGGACCTCGGAGAGTTCGCCGACCTGCCCGACCGGATCGAACGCGAGGGCTTCACCCCCGAGATCGTCGACATCGTGATGACGATCATGTTCGGCGCCACCACGCTCGCCGACGACGGCCGCCGGGACATCCACGGGACGTGGCGGAGCCGGATCGGCGAACTGTCACCGCGCCTTGTGCACGCGGTGCGCGGCGTCTTCGAACGGGAGGGATGCACCAAACTCCTGCCGTCGATCACGGCGCCGGCGCTGATCGTCTCCGGCACCGAGGACCTCGGTCGGCCACCCGCCTGGTCGGACGAACTCTTCGACGGCATCCCCGATGCCCGACTGCTGCGCTACAAGCAGGGCCACAGCCCGGTCCTCGAAGCACCGGCACTGGTCGTCCCGTTCGTCCTCGACTTCCTGACGACGTGACCGCCGCGCCGATCGGCACATAGCCGGGTGCGCCCCGACGCGCACCCGGCCGCCGACGAAGTCTCGCCCGCTCCGCCACACCGCCGCCGGGCCGCAGGGTGGCGGAGCGGGCGTCACACCCGGGCGGCGGGCAGGCGTTAGCCTCGGGTGCCATGATCGTATGGCTCAACGGCACCCACGGTGCGGGCAAGACCACCACCAGTGCCCTGGTGCAGCAATTGCTTCCGGATTCACGGGTGTTCGACGCCGAGAAGGTCGGCGAGACGCTCATGGACATCACGCCGGGGTTGCCCGCGACAGACAACTTCCAGCATTGGCCGCCGTGGCGGCCCCTCGTCGTCGAGACCGCCCGCCGCGTCCTCGACTACACCGGCGGCACGCTGGTGATGCCGATGACCGTCCTGGTCGAGCGGTACTGGCGCGAGATCAGCACGGGTCTTGCCCAACACGCCATTCCCGTACGGCACTTCGTGCTCCACGCCGACCAGGAAACGCTCCGCGGGCGGATCGAGGGGGACACCGTCCTCGGCCCCTCGCTCTTCCGTCTCCGCTACCTGGAGCCCTACGCCGAGGCGGCCCGCACCTGGCTGCACGGTGCGGCCGAGGTGGTCGACACCACGCACCTCACGCCGGCCCAGGCCGCCCGGCAGATCGCGGAGGCCGTCCGGGACTGAGGTCCGGCCGGCACGCGAGGACCGGCGCGGAAGGCCCGCGTCGCACGATTCCGTCGACCGCGACCTGGCGATATGACGGTGTTTCAGGTGTGGTGGTCGGCAATTCCGGCCGAGACCCTTCCGGCGCGCTGCGACATGTGCAATGTTACATGTCGCATATCGAGAGGCTGCGTGCTCCCACGCGGCCAACAACGGCTCCGGAGGCCCCACAAATGCGTTCCTCCCGGATATCGAAGGCCAACCTGCGCAGACTCCCCGCGTTCGGCGTGGCCTTCTTCCTAGCGCTCGGCCTGTTCGCGCCACAGGGCCAGGCCGCCGCTGCCGGCGCCGCGGCCCCGACCGCCGCGAGCGTCGGCAAAACCGCGGCCCCCGCGCCGCGGGCGATCCCGGTCCCCAGGTCACCCGACGCCAGGACCGACATCCTCGGCGCCAAGATCTCCTCGCAGGAAGGCGCCGAGGAGTCGGCCCCGCCGGCCGCCGCGACCGCCGAGGCCGGCCGGCAGTTCTCGGCCGCCGCGGACGAGTGCGGCGACCTGTCCGGCGTGATCAACGCGACGGGCGGCACGCTGATCCAACAACTCAAGGCGCTGCCCAGGGTCACCTGTACCTACCCGCTGTTCAACCTCACCGGGGCGAACGCGGGCACGGCCTTCAACGAAGCCAAGATGGTGACCGTCGCCGACGCGCTGCGCGATGCCGCCGCGACGTATCCGGGCAACAACACCACCTCCATCGGGCAACTGGTGATGTTCCTGCGCGCCGGCTACTACGTGCAGGACAACAACGCGGACGCCGTGGGCGCCTACGGCCCGGCACTGGACACCGCGGCCCGCGGCGCGCTGGACGCCTTCTTCGCCTCCCCGCACAGCAAGGACGTCACCGACGCCAACGGCGAGACCCTCAACGAGGTTGTCACGCTGATCGACAGCACCCACACGGCCGGCCGGTACGTCGGTGTGGTCAAGTGGCTGCTCACCGGCTACGACGCCACTTGGCCCAGCCGGATGACCCTCTCGGTGGAGCACGTCGAGTGGGTCGTCGAGAACGGCTTCAAGGCCAAGAACGACAGCCGCGGCTGGCGGGCCGCACTCAAGGCCGACCCCGCCATCCTGGACACCTGGGCCGCCTTCATCACCCGCAACAACGCCCAGTTGAACCGCCTGGACGTGGTCGGCAACGTCGGCCGCTACCTCGGCTACGCCCTCGACATCCCCGAGCTCAAGGACCGGGTCCGGCCGCTGCTGAAGGACCTGATCAACCGCTACCCCAACGTCGGCCCCACCGCACCGCTCACCATGAACCTGGCCTGGTACACGCGCCAGTTCGACCGGAACAACTGTGCGGCCTACGCCATTTGCGATCTCGCCGACCGGGTGCTCCCGGTGGTCCTGCCGATCCAGCACACCTGCAACCCGAACCTGAAGTTCCGCGCCCAGGACATGTCTCCCGGGCAACTCGCCACCGCCTGCGCCGGCCTGGTCAACCAGGACGCCTACTTCCACCGGGTGATCGGTGACAAGGGCGCGATCCCCGGCGACGTGAACACCAACCTCGAGGTCGTCGCCTTCGACGACTACACCCAGTACGCGCTCTACGCCTGGGCCATCTACAACATCGACGTCGACAACGGCGGCATGTACGAGGAGGGCAACCCCACCCAGGCCGGCAACCAGGCCCGCTTCATCGCCCACGAGGCCGACTGGCTGCGTCCTTCCTTCGAGATCTGGAACCTCAACCACGAGTACACCCACTACCTCGACGGTCGCTACAACATGTACGGCGACTTCGACGCGAGCCTGACCACACCGACCATCTGGTGGGTCGAAGGCATCGCCGAGAACATCTCGTACGGCTACCGCAACGAGCGCAACTCCGCCGCCATCGCCGCGGCCGGCAGCAAGACCTACAAGCTCAGCGAACTGTTCGACACCGTCTACGGCCAGGACGAGGACCCCGACGTCAACTCGGACCGGGTCTACCGCTGGGGCTTCCTGGCCGTCCGCTACATGCTGCAGGCGCACCCCGCGGACGTCGAGACCGTGCTCGGCAAGTACCGCACCGGCGACTGGAACGGCGCCCGCACCTTCCTGAAGCAGACCATCGGCACCGGTTACGACGCCGGCTTCGCCACCTGGCTGACGACCACCTGCGCCACCGACGACTGCGGCCCGCTGCCGGAGGCGTCGGCCACCCCGCTCTGCACCATCGCCGACCCCCGTCAGTTCGACAGGAACTGCCGCCGGGAAAACCTCGCCGCCACCGCCGGCAACTACAGCTACCACTTCCTGTACCTGCCGGCCGGCACCAAGGAACTGACCATCACCAGCAGCGGCGGCACCGGCAACGCCGACCTGTACTACGGCGGCGGCACCTGGGCCACCACCGGCAATTACCAGGCGAAGTCCACCAACGCCGGCAACGGCGAAACCCTGACCGTCACCGCCCCGCCGTCCGGCTGGGTCTACTTCAGCCTCGCCGCCACGCAGACCTTCGGCGGCGTGAGCGTCACCACGCAGTACAAGTAACCCGGATCCGCCGAACCCCGCCCCCTGGGGGCAAACCATGGCCGAGGCCACCCGACGCTCGTGTCGCCGGGGCCTCGGCCATGGCGGCGCAACGATGCCGACGGACGCGCACCTTGCTGGGCGCCGAGCCTCCCGGCCCTACCTCGCCGGGGCCGGGAAGCTCGGCGCGCCGCCGGGCCGCCCCCGGCGCCGTCCGTCCGTGATCCCGAACGGGGCGCCGGGGGTGGTCGGGTCGGGCAGACTGGCCGGTGACGTTGATGTTGCCGTTCGGCAAGGAGCTGCCATGTCCGAGACCTTCCGCCTGGACCCGGCGAAGACCGCGCTCGTTCTGATCGAGTATCAGAACGACTTCACCAGCGAAGGCGGGGTGCTCAACGAAGCCGTGGCCGCAGTGATGGCGAAGACCGGCATGCTCGCGAACACCGTGGCCCTGGTCGAAGCCGCCCGCGCCGCGGGCGTGACCATCATGCACGCCCCCATCACCTTCGCCCCCGGCTACGGCGAACTCTCGCGTCACCCGTACGGCATCCTCAAGGGAGTCGTGGAAGGCTCGGCATTCGTCAAGAACACCTGGGGCGCGGCGATCGTGGACGATCTCGCCCCGGCCGAAGGCGACATCGTGATCGAAGGCAAGCGCGGCCTGGACACCTTCGCGAGCACGAACCTCGACTTCATCCTGCGCAACAAGGGGATCGACACGATCATCCTCGGCGGCTTCCTCACCAACTGCTGCGTCGAGTCGACGATGCGCACCGGGTACGAGAACGGCTTCCGCGTCATCACCCTGCCGGACTGCCTCGCCGCCACCTCCCAGCAGGAGCACGACAACGCGCTCACCTACGACTACCCGATGTTCTCGGTGCCCATGACGTCGGCCGAGGTCATCGCCTGCCTCTGAGCCCGTGCGGCGGACCGTCAATCGGGACGCGTGTCGGCGAGGCGGTCCAGGTGCTCCTGCGCGGTACGCGCGACGGTCGACGCGTCGTGGGCCGTGCGCTGCGCGCGGGCCAGTTCGGCCTCCGCCTCGTCGGCCGCTTCGTCGAGGCGGGCCGCTTCCGTTCGGGACTCGTCGAGTCGACGGGCCAGTTCCTCGGCGGCGGCGTCGGCCTCGCGGTGGCGCTCCCGGGCGGCCTCGGCGTCCGCGCCGCGTTCTTGGGCCGCGCGGGCGGCGCGGTGTGCGGACTCCCGGGCGGTCTCGGTGTCGGCTCGGGCGCGGGCGAGGTCGGCCTCGTACCGTTTCCGGGCGCGTTCATCGGCACGCCGATCCGCCGTGCGGGTGGGTTCGGCGCCCGCTTCCTCGGCCTCGGGAGTACTGCCCCGGCCGCGTTCGGCCGTTCGGTGCGATCCGGGGCGCTCGGCGACGGCGGGCGTGCGTGCCGCCGGCTCGGCGGTCGCGGTGGGACCGAAGGCGCCGTCGGGGTGCAGTGGGCCGGTGAGCCTGCCGTCGGCGAGCATCCGTGCCGCGTCCGGGTCGGCGAGGGCCGTGTTCAGGGTGTCCTGGAGGTCGCGGCGGGCGGCGTCGCCGACGGCGGGGTGTCCGCGGGCCGCGGCGAGGGCGAGGGCCTCGCGTTGGAGGGCGTCGATCACCCGGTGGCGCCGGCGGGAGAGGTCCCGCAGTTCGGCGCCGTGCAGCTGCTCCTGGGCGGCGCGCATGGCGGCACCCAATTCGAGGAACGCGTCGATCTCCTCCCGCTGTTCGCGGACCAGGAGGTTCGCGAGCCAGGCCGCGAGCACCGGTCGCCGCAGCCCGCCGATCCGCCCGGCCGCGGCCCGGTCCCCGGCGGCCCGGGCCGTGCGGGCACGCGCGTCGCGGGCGGCGACGAACTCCTCGGGGTCGAGCCCGTACAACTCGTGGACGACGGCGTCCTCGTCGACGCCGTCGCCGTCACGACTCGGCGTCTCGCGCGTACTCATGACCCCATGGTGGTCCTTTGCCCACCGCCACGCCCGCCGTCGGGCGGAAGCCGGCGTGTCGTGAACGCCGCCGGGAACACCCGACCGAGCCCGGTCCGCTTTGCGGCCGGCTTCTCGGGGACGTCGGCGAGCGGCCCGACGCGATGATCGTGCTCACCGAGGTCAGTCCACTCCTGGTGTTGGACGCCGCACGGCGGCTCGGTTGCCGCGTCCCGGACGATCTGCTCGTGGTCAGCGCGAGCGAGGACGGCGTGGCCGCGCACACCGACCCCGCGGTGACCACGCTCAGCATGCGGCCCGCGCTGATCGCCGAGGCCGGCATCCACCTGCTGGTGGAGGTGCTGGATCTGGGCATCACCGAGTCGCGCGGCGTCGAGGTGCCCACCCGGCTGGACATTCGGGCGTCCTCGCTGCGCGCCCGGTAGGCCCGGGGGCCGCCGGGGGCACCGCCACCGACGCGTCGGGCCTGCGGGCATGGGGTGCCCGCGGCGGATTCGGGCCCGGCGTATCGGCGTTGCGGCTCACCCGTTGGCGAACGCCTCCATCGGCAGGTAGGCGCCGCCGTTGAAGGTCATCACGTGCTTGATCTGCGTGTACTCCTCCAGGGCGTACACCGACATGTCCTTGCCGTAGCCGGATTGCCCGAAGCCGCCCTGCGGCATCTCCGAGACGAGCGGCAGGTGGTAGTTCACCCACACGCAGCCGGCCGCGAGTTCGCGGGTGAAGCGGTTGGCGCGCACCAGGTCGTTGGTCCAGACCGACGCGGCGAGACCGTACGGCGTGCCGTTGGCGAGGGCCAGCGCCTCGTCGTCGGTGCCGAACGGCTGGATGGTGACGACCGGTCCGAACACCTCGTTCTGGACGATCTCGTCGTCCTGCCGGACGTCGGCGACCACGGTCGGCGGGAAGAAGTAGCCCGGGCGGGGCATGCGTCGGCCGCCGGTCAGCACGCGCGCGTGGCTCGGGAGCCGGTCGATGAAGCCCTCGACGGCCGCCAGGTGGTCCGCGGTGCTCATCGGCCCGTAGAACACGCCCTTCTCGTGCGGTGCGCCGCAGGTGATCCGGTCGGTGGCGGCGACGAAGCGGGCGGTGAAGTCGTCGAAGACGCGTTCGTGGACCAGCAGGCGGGTCGAACCGGTGCAGTCCTGGCCGCCGTTGTAGAAACTCGACATGGCGAGCGGCTCGACGATGGTGTCCAGGTCCACGTCGTCGAACACCACGGCCGGGGCCTTGCCGCCGAGTTCGAGGTGCAGCCGGGTCAGTTGCGCGCCTGCCGCCGCCGCGACCTGGCGGCCCGCGCGGACCGATCCGGTCAGCGACACCAGGCCGGCGACGGGGTGCCGGGCCACCGCCTCACCGGTCGCGCGGTCGCCGGTGACCACGTTGAACACCCCCGGCGGCAGCACCCGGGCGGCGAGTTCGGCGAGCAACAGCGTGCTGGACGGGGTGGACTCGGCCGGCTTGAGGACCACGGTGTTGCCGGCCGCGAGCGCGGGGGCCGCCTTCCATACGGCCATCGGAAGCGGGAAGTTCCACGGGGTGATCTGGCCGACGACGCCGATCGGCTCCCGGCGTATGTAGGACGTGAAGCCCTCCAGGTATTCGCCGGCCGCCCGACCTTCGAGCACCCGCGCGGCGCCCGCGAAGAACCGCAGGTCGGTCATGGCGGTGGCGATGTCCCACTGCTCCAGGGTGTCGCGCGGCTTGCCGGTCTCGCGCGATTCGAGGTCGGCGAACTCGCCCGCGTGCCGTTCGACGGCGTCGGCGAGCAGGTGGAGCGCGCGCTGCCGCGCCGCCGGGGTGGTGCGGTTCCACTGCTCGGCTGCGGCTTGGGCGGCCTGGTAGGCGGCGTCGACATCCGCGGCCGAGGACAGCGCGGCACTGCCGAAGACCTCCTCGGTCGCCGGGTCGACCAGATCGCTGGTGCGCCCGTCGAGTGCCGGGGTGTACGCGCCGTTGATGAAGTTCTCGCGCCGGATCGTCATTTCCTGCTCCGTTCGGTGCCTACGAGTGGTCGGTCGACTACTTGTACCGCAGTCGTGACGACAAGTGCTACCACTTGGTCTAAATTGAGGGGTGGGGATGCGGGGCAGCCTGCGCGGCTTGATAGCTTTGCCGCCCGTCGCCTGCCAAGAGGGTGTGCAATGGCTGTCCGCAAGGCCGCGCGTCACTACGCGACCGGGTTGTCCCGCCGCGCGCAGATCCTCGACGCCGCGGACGGGTTGTTCCGCGAGTCCGGCTTCGGCTCCCCGTCGCTGCGGGAGATCGCGAAGGCGGCCGGCTTGTCGCACCCGGGCCTGTTGCGCTACTTCGCCTCGAAGGAGGAACTGCTCGACGCGCTGCTCGACCGCTACGAAGGGGCGACCCGGGCGCCCGGCGGGCCGATCGCCGGACGGCCGCCGCCCCTGCTCGGCGACGGGCCGGCTGCCGAACCGGAGGCCGGGACCCCCGCCGAGCCGCCCGGCCCGGACCGCATCGTCGCGGCCGCCCGCCGCAACGCCGCCGTCGCGGGATACCCGGACCTCGTCACCGCACTGGGGGGCGAGGCGACTCGGGCCGACCACCCGGCACATGCGCGGATGGGCCGCCGCTACCGCGAACTCCGCGCGTGGACCGAGCAGATGCTGAGTACCGCCGTCCCGGCCGGCGGGCTGCGCGCCGAAGCCGATCGGGTGGTCGCAGGCTGGGAGGGCCTGCAATTGCTCGCGCTCTACGACCCGTCCGGAATCGACGTCGCCGCGTGCCTGGAACGCTACCTGCACGGGCTCGGGCCCGAGCCCGCGGCGAACACCGCCCCCGCCGCGCCACCGTGCTGGACCCTCGACGAACTCGTGGCACGTGACGCCGAGGAATTCGACCGGCGCACCGGCTATGCCTCGGGCCGGGAGCGCCGCGCCCGCATCCTCGACGCCGCGACCGCGTTGTTCGGCGCGCGCGGCTTCCACGGCATCAGCATGCGCGAGGTCGCCAAGGCGGTCGGAATCTCCCACTCGACGTTGCTCTACCACTTCGACGGCAAGGACGAGTTGCTGCACGCGGTCCTCGCCCGCCAGGACTATTTGACGATCAGCCTGGGCGCCGTCGCCGGCGAAACCGGGCTGCCCGGCCGGTTGAGCGCCGTGGTCGAGGCGTCCCGGCGCGTGGCCTACGAGACGCCGGGGCTGCGCGAGCTGTTCTCCGTCCTGTCCGGCGAGGCGGTCGCCCCCGGCCATCCCGCACACGCCTACTTCGAGAAGCACTTCGCGGTGAGCCGCCGGTACTTCACCACCATCTTCGAACACCTGGCCGCCCGGGGGGAGTTGGCCCCGGGACGCGACCCGGATCAGGAGGCGGTGTGGCTCCTGGCGCTGTGTGAAGGGTTGCAACAACAACGGCTCTACGACCCGGAGATCGACCCGCCCGGACTGCTCGCCACGAGCATCGGACGGGTGCTGGACGTGCCCGCGCCGCCGGCCGGCTGAGCGGGTCGCGCCGTCTCGGGTGACCTGCCGGCGACTTCGGCGCCCCGGTCCGCCGGGGTGCCGTCGGCCGAGTGGGGTCGGCACCGATCAGATCCGGCGCCGACCACGACCACGCGCGGGTCGCCCGCCGCCGACGCAGCCGAGGGCGAGAGCAGTCCGCCGGGGAGCGCGGACACCGCCGCCACCATGCCGGCCGCGCCGAGGAGTCGACGCCGGTTCAGGACGGCCCTTCCTGCGCCGCGCTCGCGGCGGCGCTCGGTGTTCTCGGCGATGGTGCCCGCGAGTTCGGCGGCGGGCAGCCGCGGCGGCGGGCCTCGCGGCGCAGCGAGATGGCGGCGCCGAACGGATCGGAAGTGCCGACTCGGGTGGTGGAACGCAGCAGCGATTTTTCGGGCTTCACGGAAGAGTCTCCCTTCATCCGGGAACGCAGAAAACGCACGCGGGCCATGCCAAGAGGAGGGCAATTCCCAACGCTACAAAGGTGGTTCGCCCAGTGGTCGCAACGTGTGTGCGGACCCATTCGTCGGAGTGAATCGTGTACTTTCCACGATGTCAACGGCGTTCCGGCTCGCGCCATTGGAAGACTTTTCCCGCACTCGAAAACTGTGCCCTTTTCGATGCCGTCGACGCTTTCCCGTCGCACCGGTCGGCAATCCGCGCGATCTCCCGCACCGTGTCGCGACCCCTGCCGCAGCCGTCGCCGCGGAACGACTGCCGAGTCCGCCTGCGCCGTCGCGTCCCCCGCTCGCGAGCGGCATCGGTGGGTACGAGAGAATATTGCTCGTCCCGGACGAGAGCAGCGGCTCGCCTTCGGTGATCGACGGATGTCTGGACCAGGAGACGACGGGGAGTCGGATCGATCGTGAACCGGGTACGCGGAACTCTCTCGCCGGCCGTTCTGGTTTCGGCCCTGCTCTTCGCGATGGTCGGCTGTCAACCGGGGGACAAGGAGGGCGAGGAGTACTTCACCGGCGTGACGGATACGCGACCGTACGACCAGTGGCTTGCCGCGCGGTCGGAGATACCGGCCGATCTCGCGCTCGGCGGGCAATTCCGCACCGTGCCGGGTCATGACGCGGCCAAGGGCGGGGATCGGGTGCTGCGTTATCGCGTTCAGGTCGAGAAGGGCCTCGAACTCGACGGGCGAAACCTCGCCCGCGCGGTGCACGAGACGCTCAACGACGCGCGCAGTTGGGGTGGCGACGGCACGATCGGCCTGGAGCGCGTGAGTTCGGGTGCGTCTTCGTTCACCGTGACCGTGGCCAGTACGGGAACGGTCAATTCGTGGTGTGCGAAGGACGGTTTGGATACCGGTGAGCAACGGGTCTCCTGCAATGTCGCCTCCACCCGCCGGGTGATGCTCAACGCGTGGCGCTGGGGGAAGGGATCCGCCACCTACGGCGACGATCTGGCGAACTACCGACGCATGTTGATCAACCACGAGGTCGGTCATCGCCTCGGTCACCTGCACGAGACGTGTGCCCGATCCGGCGCCCCCGCACCGGTCATGATGCAGCAGACCCTGACCCTGGTCACGGGCGGCGCCACGTGCCGGCCCAACCCGTGGCCCCGTCCGTAGTCGGTGCCCGGGAGCACCACCGCGCAACGGGACGACGGCATCGGCCCGTTCGGCACCGAGCGCGGCCGTAGGGGCCGCACCGGGTGCCGAAGACCCGGGTCAGCTCTGCCCCAGGACCTCCTTCGCCGCCCGCTCGCCCTCGGTCGCGCCGCCCTCCATGAAGCCCTGGAAGTCGTACGACGTGTGCTCGCCGGAGATGTGTATGTTGCCCTGGCGGGTGCCCTCGTAGCCCGCATGGCGGTGCAGGTAGCCGACCGGCCAGTACGAGTAGGCACCCAGCGAGTACGGGTTGTTGGTCCACGAGGAGAGCTGGGCCTTGCCGGTCCACTGGGCCTTCGTGCCGGGGAAGAGGTTGTCGATCTGCCCCAGGTAGGTGCCGGCCAGGTTCGCGACGTAGGCGTCCTGCTCGGCGGTGTTGAACGGGCCGGCCGGGTGGAGACCGGAGGCGCGGGTGCCGCCGCCGTACTGGATGAGCACGCCCTTACCGCCCGGCTGGCCCTTGGTGGTGTCCCAGGTCTGCTGGAAAGGCAGGTCGGTGAAGGCGTCCCCGGCGGCCACGCCCGGCCAGGGTCCCAGGCCGTTGCCGTTCGCCCCGAGCCAGGTGCGCTTGGCGAACTGCATGTTGAGCTTCGAGACGTGGCCCATGCGCGCGTCGCGGAGCAGGTTCGTCATCGGCGGGTCGAAGTTAGCCCGGGTCGGATCGAGGCCCTGGAGGATCGGCAGCGGCACCGCCAGGATCGTGTGGTCGGCCGTCACCGTCGTCGTGGTGCCGTCGTTGTCGAAGGTGAGCGTCTGGGTGCCGTCGCCGTTCGCCCGGACGGCGACCAGCCGGTGTCCCATCCGCACGGTGCCGGGCGGGAGCGCGGCGTTGATGGCTTGCGGCACCTGGTCGTTCCCGCCGACGACGTGGTACCGCTCGTTGGAGCCGCCCCAGATGTTGAAGTGCCCCGGGTTCGACTGCCAGCCGAGCATGCACACGGCGGCGTAGGCGGACTGGTCCACGGTCTCCGCGCCGTATTCGACGGTGTAGGCCACGTCGAGGAACCGGCCGAGCTTCGACGAGGAGCCACCCGGCGTACGAGAGTCGATCCAGTCCCGCAGGGTCGTGTTCGAGATCGTGGTGCCGGCGGGGGTGGTCCGGTTCCAGGTGACGTCGCCGCACTCCTGGTAGTCCCGGCGGACCGCCTGGTACATCGCCTTGAAGTCCTCGTCGGCCTGCGCACGCGGGTAGTAGGTGTTGTCGAACCACAGGGTCTCGACGGCGCCGTTGGGCCCGGAGCCGGCGAAGTCCACGGTGGTCAGCCCGAATCGACGGCACAGTTCGAGCATCTTCTTGTGCCCGGTGTCGATCAGCTCGCCGCCGATCTCCGAGGTCTGGCCGCCGCCCCAGTAGGTCTGTTGCGAGTACATCCGCCCGCCGATACGGGTGGGATTGGCCTCGTAGACCGTGCACTTCACCCCGGCGTCGGCCAGGGTCAGCGCTGCCGTCAGGCCGGCGATGCCGGCGCCGACGACGACCACCCGGCCGGGGTTCACCGGCGGTCTCGCGGCGGTTTCGCCGGCGATCGCCGGCCGGGACATCCCGGCGCCGGCCAGGCCCAGGCCCAGACCCACCACGCCGGCGCGCTTGATCAAGGTACGCCGGCTCGGTCCGGTCGGGTCCGCGGCGGCCTCGGCACGGATCTCCCGGAGCTCGCCGACGGGCATGCGCAGGGCCGCTGCGGCCCGGTGGTCGGCGGCCATGCCCTGCAGGGCGGCCATGGCACGGGTTCGGCTCATCGTGATGCTCCTTGGCGAGAGGTCGGTTGCCCGGCCCGGAGGCCGGATGTTCCGGGCATGGCGAAGCCCCCGGGTTGTACGCGGAACCGGAGGGGAAGTACGTACGGCCCGGGGGCCGGTGGGGCGGGCGGGGCTCAGCGTTCGGCTGCGTCGTCCAGGATGATGCGGCCCATCTGCTCGTAGCGTTCCGGGCGTCGGTGCTTCATGTAGAGGGCGAGGGCGATGCCGGCGAGGAAGAAGCCGCCGACGATGTAGGGGATCAGTTCGAAGAGCAGGGTGTCCGCCGCCGCGCCGGCCGCGGTGTCCATGTTGTAGACGAGCAGTCCGACCACCACGCCCATCGCGAGGCCGCCGGCGATCGGCGCGGTGAGGGTGTTGAACCAGTGTTTGGTTTCCGGGTGTTTGTGCTGCACGTGGAAGTAGCCGACGACGGAGAAGGAGCACAACGTCTGGACGATCAGGATCGCCATCGTGCCCAGCAGCGCGAGCAGGCCGTAGAGGTGCACCGACGGGTCCATGTCCGCGACGATGAACGCCGCCACGAGGATGATCGCGATGACGGACTGGACGAAGGACGCGATGTACGGCGAACCGTGCCTGGGGTGCGTCCGGCCGAGCGCGGGATGGATGAAGCCCTCACGGCCGATCGCGTAGAGGTAGCGCGAGGCACACTGGTGGAAGGCCATCGCACAGGCGAAGGAGCCGGTGACGACCAGCCATTGGAAGATCTTGACCGAGGTGTCGCCGAAGTGCTCGCCCAGCGGCGCGAAGAACAGCGTGCCCTTCGAAGCCGCATCGGCCAGACCGGACTTGCCGGCCGCGGAGACCATCATCCAGGACACGAAGATGTAGAACAGGCCGACGCCGACCACCGAGATCAGGGTGGCACGGGGAACCACCTTCTTCGGGTCGCGGGATTCCTCCCCGTACATCGCCGTCGACTCGAAGCCGACCCAGGACCAGAAGGCGAAGAACAGCCCGAGTCCGGCCGCGCCCATGCTGCCGTTGACCCCGTCGAACGCCTTGAGCGGGTTGACCGCCTCGCCGATGATCCCGTCCGGGCCGCCGCCGGTGAACAGCACCGCGAAGGAGACGACGGCGAGCACCGCGATCTCCAGGACGAGCGCGACACCGAGGAACTTGGCCGTGAGGTGTATGTCGAAGAACGCCATCGCCGCGATGACCACGAGCCCGAACATCGCGTAGTAGCCCCAATGCAGGTCGAGCCCCCATTGGTCGCTCGCGAGCTGCTTGAACGAAGCGGCGAAGAAGCCGATGATCGAGGCTTCGAAAACGACGTACGCCAGGACCGCGAGCAGGCCCGACGCCATGCCCGCGACGCGCCCCAGGCCGTGCGAGATGAAGCCGTAGAACGCCCCGGCCGCCGTGATGTGCTTGGCCATCGCGACGTAACCGACGGAGAAGACGGTCAGTACGAGGGTGGCGAAAAGGTAGGCGGCGGGGGCGCCGATGCCGTTGCCCGAGCCGGCGATGATCGGCAGGTTGCCCGTCATCGCGGTGATGGGGGCGGCGGTGGCGACCGCCATGAAGACGACGCCGAGCAGGCCGACGGAGTTCGCCTTGAGCCGGTCGACCTGTTCGCCGGGAACCGGGACCGCCGCGTCGACCTCGGCGCTGTCGAGGGGCTGTTGCTGGGTGGACATCCCACCTCCGTGAAGGGTGTGGCCGCGCACGGCACAACACGTGTAACGGACGCCTGTTCCCCGGTTTCCTGGTGATCAGGGTGCAATCCGACGGGCCGTCAGCTTCCCGTCGAAGCGGAACACCCCGCAACCGGCAATGCGTCAGAAGAAGACCCAAGGCATCGACACTGTGACCGTTGCCACGGCCGACCGAAGACCCGGGTGTCGACCCCCTGTTCCCCCACATGTCCACTCGTCCGGGCGAACGACGATGCGTCCATCCGGTTGTAAGGGTGCCCCGGTTCCGGACGGGAAACCCGCGGCCACCCTCGGGCACGCCGGCGGGCCGACTCGGCGACCGCCGCGCCGCATCGCGGCGGTCCACCGAGCGCGGCCGGCGGGAACGGCCCACGCACGTCCCGATCGGCCGCCTCACCCCGCACCGGCCACCCGCCGACGTCCTTTGACGCACCCCCGGCCGGCCTCCGGAAACTCAGCGGGCCAGCAGATCCCGGATCGCCGCAGTGATCTCGTCGGGGGCCTCCTCGGCCATGAAGTGGCCCGCCCGGGTCAGGCGGTGGTCCAGGTCCGGGGCCCAGGCTCGCCACAGCCCGGCCGCGTCGTAGGCCAGTCGGGCGCCCCAGTCCTGCTGGACGACCGTCACCGGCATGGCCAGTTGCGACCCGGCGTCCAGGTCCGCCCGGTCGTGCGTGACGTCGATGCCGGCCGAGGCCCGGAAGTCCGCGACGATCGACGGCACCGCCGCGGCGCTCGCCCGCAGGTACTCGGCGCGCACCTCCGCCGGCATGGCGGTCGGGTCGTCCGCCCAGGCGTCGAGGAACGAGCCGTGGAAGGCGTCCGCACTGCCCGCGATCATCGTCTCCGGCAGGCCCGGCGGCTGCGCCATGAGGAAGAGGTGGTAGCCGACCGCCGCCGAGACGCCGCGCAGGACGTTCCACATGTCGAGCGTCGGCACGATGTCGAGGATGCCCAGGTGCGTGACGGTCTCCGGGTGGTCCAACCCCGCCCGGAAGGCGACCAGCGCGCCCCGGTCGTGGCCGACCAGGGCAAAGCGCTCGTGGCCGAGTGCGGCCGCCAGGGACACCACGTCCGCGGCCATGGTGCGCTTGGCGTACACCTCGGGGTCGTCGGCCGCCGGCTTGTCGCTCGCGCCGTAGCCCCGCAGGTCGGGGCAGATCACCGTGTGCTCGTCGGCGAGCCGCTCGGCGACGTGTCGCCACATCAGGTGGGTCTGCGGGAAACCGTGCAACAACACGACCGGGCTGCCACTGCCGCCGACGGCGACGGCCGACCGCACCCCGTTGGCACCGGGCAGGCGCAGGAGATCGAAGCCGGGAATGGTGAGCGTCATGAAAGGCCATCCGTTCGGGTTGGGGGGAGCGACCGGATCAGCCTGTACGACGTCGATCAGCAGCCGATCAGTACGGCTGGCCGCGGCCGACCGCCGGCACCGAGGATGAGGGCATGCGAATCGACGTGCTCGGTGCCGTGCGAGCCCTCCGCGACGACGGCAGCCCGGTCGACCTGGGGGGACCACGCCACCGCGAGGTACTCGCCCGGCTCGTCGCCGCCGAGGGACGCATGGTCGCCACCGACACCCTCGTCGACGACCTGTGGACCGATCCGCCGGCCCGCGCCGTGGGTGCCTTGCGTACCTTCGTCGCCGCGCTGCGCCGTGCCCTCGAACCCGACCGGCCGCCCCGTGACCCGCCGCGCGTACTGGTCACCGAAGGTCCCGGGTACGCGCTGCGCCTGCCCCGCGAGGACGTGGACGCCCATCGGTTCCAGGACACCCTGGCCCGCGCCCGACGCGACCCCGACGCGGTGACCGAGCTCGGCGCGGCACTCGCGGACTGGCGCGGGCCCGCCTACGCCGATGTGCCCGGCTCCGCGTGGGCGCAGCGCGAGCGGACCCGGCTGGAGGAGCTGAGGTTGGCGGGGGTGGAACTGCGCGCCCGGATCCTCCTCGACTCCGGGCAGGGAGCCGACCTCGTCGCCGAACTGGGTGCCCACGTCGCCGAACACCCGTGGCGCGAGCCGGCCTGGGGGCTGCTTGCCCGCGCGTTGGACCGCGCGGGGCGCCGGGCCGACGCGCTGGCCACCCTGCGCCGCGCCCGCGCGATGCTCGTCGAGCAACTCGGGCTCGACCCCGGCGCGGACCTGCGGCGGCTGGAGACGGACATCCTCACCGGGGCCGTGTCGCGCGAGGGCGCACCGGACGGGTGGACCGGTCCCGGTGTCCGGCTCGGCCCGCGCACCACCGTGGATCTGGCCCGTACCCTCGCCCTGGCCGGCGGCGACGCCCTCGTGCACTCGCGGCGCGACCGCCTCGCGGCCATCCGGGCGGCGGAACGCACGGGAGACCTCGCGCTGACCGCCCGGGTCATCGGCGCCTACGACGTGCCCGCCATCTGGACCCGCGCCGACGACCTCGAGCAGTCCCGCGCCGTCGTCGCGGCCGCCGAGCGCACGCTCACCGCACTCGGCCCCGACGGCCCCGCCGACCTGATCGCCCGGCTCCTGGCCACGGTCGCCGTGGAGAGCCGCAGTGCCGAGTTGTCCGCGCCCGAACTGCAGCGCGCGCGGCAGGCGGCCCGGCAGGCCGAGGCGTCGGCAAGGGACCTGGCCGATCCCGCGCTGTTGGCGTTCGCCCTCGACGGGGTGTTCCTACAGTCCTTCACCCGCCCCGGGCTCGCGGCGGTACGGGATCGGATCGGCGTCGAGATCCTGGATCTGGCCACCCGGCACGAGCTGCCGAACTTCGCCGTACTCGGCCGACTCGTCCGCCTGCAATCGGCCTCGTCCCTCGGCGACCTCGACGCCGCGACCGCGCACGCCGAGGCCGCCGAACGGCTCGCCGCCGGCACCGAGGCGCCCCTCGTCCTCGTCCTCACCGCGTGGTTCCGGGCCCGGGTCACGGCCGCCCGCAGCACCGAACCCGGCGGACCGAGCGCCGCCACGGCCGCGGCGCACTACCGCGCCGCCGAGGACGCCCTGCGGACGGCCGGCATGCCGGGGCTGCACCGCGGCCTGTTCCCGCTCGCCCTCCTGGGGCTGCGCCTGCTGCACGATCGACCCGCGCCCACCGACCCGCACCTGGACTGGGGTCCGTACCGCCCCTGGGCCCAACCCCTGGTACTGCTCGCCCGGGACCGGCGCGAGCAGGCCCGGGCCGCCCTGGCCGCGCTGCCCGAACCCCCGGGTGACCACCTGCAGGAGGCGCTGTGGTGCCTGACCGCCCGCGCCGCCGTACGCCTGGGCGAACGCCGCATCGCCGCACACGCCGCGACCGTCCTGCACGATGCCCGTGCGGAACACGCGGGCGCCGCCTCCGGCATGCTGACCCTGGGCCCGGTGGCGCGCTACCTGGCGGAGGCGCAGGCGTGCGCCGGAGGTGGGTAATCGGCGGGGGCACGTGCTGCCGGGACGGGGCCCGCTCCGGCCCGGGAGGTCACGGTCGGTCGGCGATGCGGTGCGCCAACCAGGCGAGGGCGGGCGGCATCCGGTATTCGACGGCGTGGTGGCCGCCCTCGAACAACTCGAAGTGCACGACGTCGTCCGGCACTTCGACTGCGGCCAGCGCATCGCGGAAGGCGAGTGCGCCCAGGTCGAGGAACCACTCGTCGTGGGTGCCGGCGTCGATCCGGATGCCGCGCTGGGAGCGGAGGGCGTCGGCGTGCGCGCCGGCCATCCGGACCGGATCCCACGCCAGCCAGCGCCGCCACTCGTGCTCGCGCAGCGCCCCGGTGCGGGGATCGAACGGCAGGGTGGGGGAGCCGTCGGGGCCCGGGGAGAAGCAGGCGGAGACGCCGAGGATCTCCAGGAGGTTCAGGTCCTCCGGCTTGGTGAAGGCGACCCGCGAGCGGAAGTCGTCCCACCAGCGGAGGATGTCGCCGTCGTAGGCCCGCAGTTGGCGGGCCGCCATGAGGAAGTGCGGCTGGTACTGGGCCTCGGACAGCGAGTCGCCGGAGTGGGTGGCGAAGGCGCCGAACAGATCCGGGCGGAGCATCGCGGTGATCGCGGCACCGAGTCCGCCGCTGGACTTGCCCGCGATGGCTCGGTGGTCGCGCGAGGGGAGCGTGCGGTAGTGGGCGTCGACGTACGGCACGATTTCCTCGCACAGGTAGGAGTGGTAGCGGCCGGTGCCGGGTGAGTCGATGAACTGGCTGCCTCCGTACCTGGTCCAGGCGTCCACGAAGACCAGCAGCATCCCGGGTGCCTGGCCGCGGGCGAAGATCTCGTCGGCGAGTTCGGGGACCGGCTTGCGAAAGGCCGTGCGATTGCCCCAGACCGGGAGCGTTCCCGCGTAGCCGAGCAGCAGATACGTGACGGGGTAGCGGCGTCGGGGCGCGTCGTCGTACCCGGGTGGGGTGTAGACCCACAGCGGGCGTCGGGTCGGGTCGTCGAGGGGATTGCCGTGTAGCAGCGCGCTGTCGACGACGTGTTCGTCGATGCGGCCGGCGAGGGTGAAGTTCGACATGCTCCGGGACAGTACTATGATTTCAAAATATTTGAATCCATAGTTTCCGGAAGATGGGGTGACGCCGTGACAGCACGGCATTCGGCGGCGGAATCGGCCCGGCCAGGGGACTCGATCGATCGGCACATCGCCCGCTGGGGGCACGAAGTCCCGGGCCTGGAGCCGGACTTGGAAGGTGCCGTCACCCGCATGCAGCAGCTCGTATCGCATCTGCGGCACCGAAAGGAGGCGGCGCTGGCGCGGCACGGCCTGAAGCTGTGGGAGTACGAGATCCTGTGGCGCCTGCGCTCGGCGGGGCAGCCCTACCGAATGGCACCCACCCGCCTCGCCCAGGGACTCGGCGTGCATCCCGCGACCCTCACCCACCGCCTCGACCGCATGCAGGCGGCGGGCCTGATCACCCGTGAGCACACGACGGAGGATCGCCGCAGCCTGCTCGTCGGCCTCACCCCCCGAGGGGCACAGACCTGGGCGGCGGTGATCGACGACCAGCGGGAGGCCGAGGCCGCCTTGCTCGCCCCCCTGGCCAAGGAGGAACTGGGCCACTTGGCCGCCCTCCTGCGCACCGTGGCCCTCGCCATCGAGGAACACGGCCCACCACTCATGCCGGACGTCGACTGACCCCGACCGAAACACGCCGAAGGCGTCGGCGGAGCCGGGAGTGGGCGTTCGTACCCGGGCGTTGTCGTGCCCGGTCGGGGCCGCCTCGGTGTGGTTCTTGTCCGCGTGGGGCGGTACGTTCCGTACGCCTGAACGGGGGCGTAGGACGGACCCATCGTCGAGAGGTGCCGGAGCCGTGTCCAGCTGGTTGACGTTGGTGAAGATCGAGCCTGCGCTGCTCGGCGAACTGCGGGAACGTGCCGATCCGGTGGGCGAGTTGCTCGGCACGCGCGGGCGGGGCGGGGACGGTGACGCGCACGGTGAGGACTACCGCTCCCTGTGCGGTGTTGCCGAGGGCCGGGCCGAGGTCGAGGAGGGGACGGCCGACTGGACGGCGGTGTATCCGGCCCTGGCCCGGGCGGTCGGCGACGGGGGCGGCGCCGGTGAGGTGCTCGATCCGGGCGACGGGACCGCATTCGTCCTGACCCCGGAGGAGGTCGCGCGCGTTGCCGCCGGGCTCGCCGACGAAGGCTGGATCCGCTTTCTCGACATCGCCCGCTTCTATGTTGCGGCCGCAGCCGAAGGCCGAGCCGTTCTCGGACAGGTGAACTAGGCGGCCGGCCGCGGCGGCTCGCGGGCGCGTTCGCCGGTCGCGCGCCGGGAACCGGGCCAGGGCCTGCGCGGGTGCCTCCAGGCCGGCGAAGGCCACACCGCCTACCTGAACCTTGCCGCCGTACCCACCCGCACCGCGCTCGTCTTCGTGGCCACGGTCCGGGAACGACCCGCAGCCGCTCGACCGCGCGTCCTCGGTGCGGCCCGGGCCGTTGTGCGCCACAAGCACCCGGCCACGCCCGCCCCGGCGGGGCGGGCGGTCGGCTCACCGTCGCCGGCCGGGCGTCGGTTGTTCGGCCGTGTGTCGTTCAGGTCGGGGCGTCCGGCAGGTGCATGACGTAGTGCCACTGTCCGTCCTGAAGTCCCGTGTACCGCAGGTTCGCAAACGCCGCGTGCAGTGCCTTGCGTGCGGCCTGGTTCCCGACCCGGATCTGGGCGTGCAGCACCCGCACCTCGGCTGCCCGGGCCAACGACGCGACTTCCTTGACCAGTCGGGGGCCGAGGCCGCTTCCCTGGTATCGGTCGAAGACCAGGGCGGCGAGGTCGGCCTCGTGCGGATCGCCGTTCAGGCCGTACTCGGCCCAGCCCACGATGCGGCCGCCGCGCTCGGCCACGTACGCGTTCCAGGTGTTCTGCGCCCGGCCTTCGGTGATTCGGGCCAGGTACCAGTCGGGGATGCCGGCGCCGGGTACGCCGAACCGTCGGGCGAGTGCGTCGGGTGAGATGTCGGCGGCGGCCCGGCCGAGTCCGTCGATGTCGTCCGGGTGCCAGGAACGCAGGTGCACGGTGTCGGGGGCAACCACGGCGGTCATGGTGATCAGCTCCGGGTGCGGCGGGTGATGCCGAGGGCGGCGACGGCGGATCCGGCGGCGGTGGCGGCGATGAACCACCAGGCGTGCCGGAAGGTGGGCGTCGGATCCGGTGTGCTGCCGGCCGTGCCGAGGACGGCGACCAGGATGGCGACGCCGAGGACGTAGCCGAGTTGGCGGCTGGTGTTGACCACCGCGCTGCCGGTGGCGGCCTGGGCGCCGGGCAGTTCGGTGGTGGCCCGGGAGAGCATGACGGGCATGGCCAGGCCGATGCCGACGCCGATGACGAGCCAGCCCGGCAGGATCTGCGTCGCGTACCGGGGATCGGCGGACGCACTCGCGGCCAGCAACACGGCACCGCCGGCGAACAGCAGGTTCCCCGCCGCCACCAGGGCCCCGGCTCCGACGCGGGTGGCCAGGTGCCGCCCGACGATCGCGAACAGCGGCACCATCAGCGGACCCGGCGCGATGGCCAGGCCGGTGACCAGGGTGGAGTAGCCGGCCGGACCCTCCAGCCACAACACCACGGACGGGAAGACCGCGCCGAAGGCGGTGCAGAAGGTCAGGACCGTGATGTTCGCCCAGACGAACTCCGGTGTCCGGAACAGGGCCGGGTCCACGACCGGTGCCGGGTGACGCAGTATTCGCACGACGAACACGGCGATACCGACGGCGGCGACGGCGAAGGTGGCGAGGGTCGCCGTTCCGGTCCACGCCCACTCCTGGCCCTTGACCAGGCCCAGCGAGAGCGCGCCGAAGGCGACGATCAGCGCCGCCGTGCCGAGCGGGTCCGGCATCCGCACGGCCGAGGCGTCCCGCAGGTCGGGGAGCAACCGCCGGGCCACCACGAACGCCGCCACGCCGACCGGGATGTTGATCAGGAACACCCAGCGCCAGGACAACTCCACCAGGCCGCCGCCGACCACCGGGCCGACCGCTGCGGCGAACGAGCTGGTGGTGGCCCAGATCCGGACCGCCCCGGCCCGCCGCGTTTCGGGCAGCGTGGTGAGCAGCAGCCCGAGGCCGGCCGGGGTGAGCACGGCCGCGCCGATCGCCTGTATCCCGCGGAAGAACACCAGCCACCACAACTGGGGCGCCAGCGAACAGGCGGCGCTCGCAGCGGTGAACAAGGCCAGTCCGGCGAGGAACGCCGGTTTGCGGCCGTACCGGTCGGCCAGGCGCCCGGCCGGGATCAGCAGCGCCGCGTAGACGATGGCATAGGCGTTGAGGACCCAGCTCAGCTCCGCGAGCCGCACGCCGAAATCGGTGCCGATGTCGGTGAAGGCGACGTTGACCACGAACACGTCGAGCATCGCGACGAATGCCGCGGCGCACACGACGAACGTGATCGCCGACGATCCGACCGGGTCCTGCCGTCGCACGCCCTCGGTGGCTGGTGTGGTCTGCGCGGCCATGGGAGTCCCCCTGCGATCCATGCGAGCTACCGGATATCCGTCGAAGACAGCGCTCCGCCGGCTGCTCCGTCGGAGCGAGAGGCAGGGCTGACTATCTGTGAGTATAGGTAGGTAGGGTCTGGCTATACAAGGAGCAAGCCAAAGCGGGTACGATGGGCGGCATGCCGGTTGTCATGGAGGGCGCGCTTGCCGACCTCGGCGCGTGGAAGACCGACCACTGCTCACTGGTCAAGGCGCTGGAGGTGGTCGGAACCCGCTCCGCGCTGCTGATCCTGCGTGAAGCCTGCTACGGCACGACCCGGTTCAGCGGCTTCGCCGGCCGCATCGGCATCACCGACCGGGCCGCCGCCCAGCAGTTGCGCCGTCTGACCGAGGCCGGCCTGCTCGCCAAGCGTCCCTACCGGGAGGACGGCGGCCGCACCCGCGACGAGTACGTGCTCACCGAAATGGGCAGCGACCTGTTCCCGGTGATCGTGGCCCTGATGCAGTGGGGCGACAAGCACCTACAGGACGGCCCCGCGCCCTTGCACTACGTCGACCACGAAACCGGCGCCCCGCTCCACGTCGAACTCCGCACCGAAACCGGCGACACGCTCGAACTGGAACAGGTCGGCGTCCGGAAGAACCCCGCCTGGCACGCACCGAACCGAACGCCGCAACCGAACTCGCCTTCCTGACCGCCGCCGCCCCCGGCGTCGGACGTCTCGGCCGGTCACGATCGGCGGCGCCGCGCGAGCGGGAAGGTGCGCTCCTTCTCGGTGCGGCGGTCGGGCCTTGTGGGGCGGTCGGGGCGGGAGTTTGCGGGGCGATCAGGACGGGAGCCAGGCCGGTTCAACCACACAGTTGAGTCGCGAAGTCGCCGATCACGCCGAAGTTCACCCCTTTCGCCCACCCCTGCGCCGCCCGCGTGCCGACTCGACTCGATGGCTCCATGCGGGCCGGTCGTGCGTGCGGGGCGTTGCCCGTGGCTGCATATGTGCGATGTTCAAATGTCTGACCTTTGTATGTATGCTGTTTGCATGAAACGCATCAGCACACCGCGTAGGTCGGCAAGCCTGTCCGCGCAGCTCGTGGACAGCCTTCGCGCGCACATCGAGGCCGGGGGATGGCCCGTGGGCACGCGGATCCCGCCGGAGCAGGCCCTGGTCGAGGAGCTCGGGGTCGGCCGCAGCACGTTGCGCGAGGCGCTCGGTGCGCTGGTGCATCTGGGGCTGCTGGAGGCCCGGATCGGCGATGGCACCTACGTCCGTTCGTCGAGTGAGCTCCAGTCGGTCATGGTGCGGCGAGCCGGTGCCGCGCAGCGGGACAACGTGCTCGAACTGCGTACCGTCCTGGAGGAGTACGCCTCGGGCGCCGCCGCCCTGCGTCGCAGCGAGGAGCAACTGCACCAACTGCGCGAGCTGTTGGCCGACGCCGACGCGGCCTGCGCGGGCGAGGACATGGCCGCGGCCGGGAGCGTCGACGCGTTGTTCCACCGGGCCGTCGTCCGGGCGAGCGGAAACGACCTCCTGATCGAGGTGTACGACTACCTCGGTACGGCTCTCGCCACCTCGCTGGGGGGCCTGCCCTGGGACGCCACCGGCGCCGAGGAGCACGCCGACCTGCACCGGCGGCTCGTCGACGCGATCGAGGCCCGGGACGAGAGCGGTGCCCGCGACGCGGCGGGTGCGATCGTCCGGCTCACCCGCGACCGCGAGGCCCGGGCGGCACGACCCGCGGAGGGACGGTGAGCGCACAGCCGTCGTCGATATCCGACCCGCCCGCCGCCTCGACCCCGCCGGCTGTCGACCACACCCGATCCGTCGTGTCGATCGGGCTCCTGTTCGCGATCTGCCTCGTGGCGGCGAACCTGCGTACCACCCTCACCGGCGTCGGCACGCTGTTGCCCGCGATCGAGCACGGCAGCGGTCTGACGGCGAGCTGGGGCGGACTGCTGAGCACCCTCCCGCTGCTGACGTTCGCCGCGACGTCGCCCCTGGTGGCCCGGGCCTCCCATTGCTTCGGCACCGCCCGCCTGCTGGTGGCCGCCCTCGCGGTGCTGGCCGTCGGGACCGTGATCCGGTCGCTGCCCTCCGTGATCTGCCTGTTCGCCGGGACCGTGATCCTGTCCGCCGCCATCGCGTTCGGCAACGTGCTGCTGCCCGCGCTGATCAGGCGGAGCGTGCCGGCACACCGCATCCAGGGCGTCAGCGCTCTCTACGTCACCGTCATGGGCGTCACCGCCGCGGTCTCCTCCGGTGTCTCCGCACCGCTTTCGCACACCCTGCCGGGCTCGTGGCACACCGCTCTCGCGTGGGGTATCGCCTTCACCGTCGCGGCGTTGCCGGTCTGGCTGCCCCGGATGCGGGGCGACCGGCCGCAGACCTCCGGCGGCGTCACCCGCAGCCCGGTTCCCTGGCGGTCGCGACTGGCGTGGCAGGTCAGCATGTTCATGGGCCTGCAATCCCTGGCCTTCTACACCGCCGTCGCCTGGCTGCCCAGCATGCTGATCGACCACGGCACGAGCAGCACCACGGCTGGCTGGATGCTCTTCTACTACCAAGTGATCGCCCTGACCGCCGGCAGCCTCCTGCCCCTGCTCACCCGGGGCCGGCACGACCAACGATGGTTCGCGGCCGGGGCCTCGCTCCTGATGGCCGCCGGCTTCGTCGTACTGCTGTTCGCCCCCGCACTGTCCGTCGTGGCGTGCACGCTGCTCGGCCTGGGCGGCGGCGTGTGCCTCGTGCTCGCGCTGACCTTCCAGAGCCAACGGGCCGGCAGTGCCGGCGAAGCCGCCGCGTTGGCGGGCATGGCACAGTCCATCGGCTACCTGGTGGCGGCGGCCGGCCCCCTCCTCCTCGGCATCCTGCACGACGCCACGGACAGCTGGACCCTTCCGCTCGCGGTCCTGGTCGTCCTCGGCCTGCTCATGGCCGGTGCCGGATACGGCGCGGGACGCGACCGCCAGGTACGGCCCGCCGCCGGCTGACGAGTGTGCACCACGGGGACCGTTCCCCGCGCCGGAGCCGCAACGTTTCGGCGCCGGCGCGGGTCGACCGGCCTGCCGTCGGGACGCGGGAGACCGCCCTGCTGCGGGTGTGGTCCCGCCGTTCGTGGGGGTTTCGTCGGGGTTCAGAGTTTCCGCAGGGAGGTCGCGATGTTGGTGATCGCCTCGCCGACCCGCTCCATCGTGTCGGCGGTGTAGCACAGCCGGAAGTAGCCGGGCGAAGGACAGTGCATCTCGCCGCCGGGAAGGAGCAGGACCCTGGCGTCCGTTCGCAGGAACGCTTCCAGGAGCGCTTCGCGTCGGTCGATCTCGTGGTTGATCAGGACCAGGTCCTTGGGGAACTTGGCGCTGTCCAGGTAGGCGCTCAGGTCGAGAAGGAAGAACTGGGTCGCGTTGCGCGAGACTTCGCTCATGCCGACATACGGGATTCCCGCCTCGCGGAGTCGGTGGGCCGCGTCGTCGTGGGCGGATTTCAGTCGTGCCGGGTAGTCCTTCATCAGTGTCGTGGGGAACTCGCTCGGCCGGTCGGTGGTGCCGAACAGTTCGCGCACGTACGCGCACTTGAGCGAGTCGAGGGGGCCGAACCAGGACAGCGACTTCCACGTCTCGTCGCCCTGCATGACCCTGCGTACGTCGTTCGACTTGGAGACCAGGAAGCCGATCCGGAATCCGGACAGTCCGAAGTCCTTGGTCAGTCCGTACACGAGGTGGATGCGGTCGGGGGCGGTGGCGTAGGCGTCCAGGGAAAGGACGCTGGTGAACGCGTCCTGGCCGGTGCTCTGGGCGTGCGAGTAGATCTCGTCGGAGACGATGTGCATCTGGCGGTCGAGCGCCCAGCGACAGATGTCCTCCAACAGTTGCCTGTCGTAGTTGACGCCCAGTGGGTTGTGCGGGTTGGTGAGTACCAACAGCTTGGGCTTGGGGTCCGGGGCGGCGTCGTAGGCACGGTCCAACGCGGCGACGGTCAGGGTGAGTCGGTCGGCACCGTCCAGGCGCGCGGGCACGCATCGGAGCCCGGGTCGCTGTTCGAAACACCACAGGAAGCCGGGCCAGAAGGGCGCCGGCAGCAGCACGCGGTCGCCCGGGGTCAGTACGCCGCCGTGGATCAGCGCGAAGGCCAGCGACTCCAGTGCCCCCGACCCTCCGGCGGTGGCGTACACGTCGTACTCGGGGTCGATGCCGGCCGAGAACCTCTTCCGGAGGAATGCCGTGATCGGGCCGAGCAGTTCCGGCACCCCGTACGGGGGCGACGCGTATTCGGCGTCCGCCTCGGTCAGGACCACCTTGGCGAAGACGTTGTCGCGGAGCAGGTCGAACAACAGGACGTTGTTCGCGATGCCGAGGTTGAAGACGTCCTCGGTGGCGATCCGGGCGTAGGCGACCAGGCGTTCCTCGGGGTCGGTGATCCGGCGCAAGCGCTCCACCGCCACGGCGTGTTCGACGCCGGCGACGAGCGCGGCGTCCGCGTCCTGCCCGGTGGTCGTGCGTGCGGAGGTCGTCGTCATGTCGGACTCCTTGTGGTTGCGGCGGATCGGGCCTTCCGGCCGCGAGGTCGCCGGGTCCTCGGGCCCTTCGACCGTGCGTCCGCCGGACGCCTGTCGGCCAATCCGGACAGCCACTCGGACCATGAAACCAACTCGTTGTGATGGCGTTCGCCGGGTGCGGCGCCGCCTTCGGTGCGGCGCCGACTCGAATGGACCAGCCAATTGGTTCGAGTGTCCCGCCGCAGACCCCGATGAGGGGGCGGCCACGGTGGGCGAGGGGAGTGCGATCTGTCGGATGTCGACGCCCGGCCGGGGTTCGCCCGGGGCGACGCGATTCGCCGATCGGCGGGAGGGAATCCAAACAACCGTACCGTCGTCCTTGACGACGGGTCGTCCCAGGGAGGTCACGCGGTGGGTACGCACGTCGACATCGTCAAGCCACTGCCGGAACTGCTCGGGCAACACGCCCGGCGACTGGGGGACAAGGTCTGTTTCCGGGACCCGTTCACACGGGTGACCTACCGGGAGTTGGAACGAAGGACCGCACGGCTGGCCGGTCACCTGGTCGGGCTGGGTGTGGCCCGTGGCGACCGGGTGGCCGTACTGCTGGGCAACCGTGTCGAGATGGTGGAGAGCCTGCTCGCGATTACCCGGGCAAGCGGCGTGGGTGTGCCCCTGGATCCCGGGAACTCGGAGCAGGAGTTGGCCCGTTTGCTGGACCACAGCGGCGCGCGGGTGCTCGTCACCGATGTCGGTTGCCTGACCCGGCGGCCGGCGGCGGCGCGATCCGGGCCGAGCGTGGTGGTGGTCGACGGCGGCGACGAGGACGGGGACGGCGTGGCCGCGGTCGCGGAAGGGGTCTTACGGTACGAGGAGTTGGCGGGTACGGAGCCGCGGACGCCGGCCCGGGACGACCTCGCGTTGGACGAAGTGGCTTGGCTGCTCTACACCTCGGGCTCCTCCGGCACGCCCAAGGGTGTCCTGTCCACCCAGCGCAACCGCCTCGCGCCGATCGCGACCGGCCTCGTCGGCATTTTGGGTCTGTCCGAAGGCGACCACGTGCTCTGGCCGTTGCCCCTGCACCACGCGATGAGCCAGGTGGTGTGCTTCCTCGGGGTGACCGCGGTGGGGGCGAGCGCGGTGCTGCTGCCCCGGTTCTCGGTGGCCGGGGTGCTCGGCGAACTCCGGCACGAGGACGCCTCGTTCACCCTGCTCGGCGGCGTCCCGACCACGTATTCGGCGCTGCTCGACGCGATCCGGGGGGAGGAGGGCGACGGGGACGGCGGCGGTCTGGGCGCCCCCGCGCTGCGCGGTTGCGTCAGCGGCGGCGCCGCGGCGGGGTCCGGCTTCCGCGAGTCCTTCGAGGCGATCTGCGGTGTGCCCTACCTGGAACACTACGGCAGCACGGAGGCGGGCCCGGTCACCATGCCCGCGCCGGGCGAGGCGACGGCGTCCGGGGAATGGGGGCGCGTGCTGCCCGATACCCGGGTCCGGGTCGGCGGGGGCCCCGACGGCCGGGACACGGGCGAGGGCGAGCTGTGGGTCAACGGGCCCGGGGTGATGGCCGGTTACCACGACAGACCACAGGAGACCGCGGCGGTACTGCGCGACGGCTGGTTCCGCACGGGTGACCTGGCCAGGATCGATGCCGTCGGTGGGTTTGCCGTCACCGGCCGGGCGAGTGATCTGATCATTCGAGGCGGGGTGAACATCCATCCTGCGGAAGTGGAGGCGGTGCTGCGGCGGTTGCCGGGGGTGGCGGACGCCGCCGTGGCCGGACGCGCGCATCCGGTCTTCGGCGAGGTGCCGGTCGGCTATCTGGTTGCCGCAGCCGGTCGCGATCTGCCGGACCGAGGGCTCATCCTCGCCGCCTGCCGAGCGGAACTGGCCGGTGTCAAGGTCCCCGTCGAACTGTTCGAGGTGGCGGACCTGCCCCGTACCGGGTCCGGGAAGATCCTGCGACGCGAACTCCCCGGCGGTCCGGCGCGGGCACTGGGCGCGGAGGCGACCGGGAAGCCGGCGCCGGACCTGTTGGCCCTGGTACGCGGCGAGGTGGCCGCGGTGCTCGGCCGCACGGTTCGAACGGTCGAGCCGGGCACGGCACTTCGGGACCTGGGCATGGACTCCCTGACCGCGACCGTGCTGCGCGAGCGGTTGTCGGCGGCGACCGGCCTGCCGCTCTCCGAGGCCGTCGCCTTCGACTTTCCCACGGCCGCCGCGCTCGCCGCCCACCTCGGGGCCCGGAACGCCGCCGCGCCGGCCGGCGTCGCGCCCGGGCGATGCAGTGCCGCCCGGTCCGACGAGGACCCCGTGGTGATCGTGGGGATGGCCTGTCGCTATCCCGGAGACGTGACCTCCCCCGAGGAACTGTGGCGGTTGGTGGCCGACGGGAGGGACGCGATCGGTCCCTTCCCCACCGACCGGGGCTGGGACACCGGGGCGCTGTACGACCCGGACCCCGGGCGATCGGGGCGCACGTATGTGCGCGAGGGCGGCTTCCTCACCGGCGCGGACCGCTTCGATCCCGGCTTCTTCGGCATCTCGCCTCGCGAGGCGTTGGCGATGGACCCGCAGCACCGACTGCTGCTCGAAGTGGCCTGGGAGACCTTCGAACACACCGGCCTCGTCCCCGACACCCTGCGCGGCTCGGCGACCGGGGTGTACGTCGGGCTGATGTACAGCGACTACGCCCGGCACCTGACCAGGACGCCCGAGCAGGTCGAGGGATACCTCGGTCTCGGCAACGCCGGCAGCGTCGCCTCCGGGCGGATCGCCTACACGTTCGGCCTCGAAGGCCCGGCCCTCACGGTGGACACGGCGTGTTCCTCGTCCCTGGTGGCCCTGCACCTGGCGGTCCAGGCGCTGCGCCGGGGCGAGTGTGCCTTCGCGTTGGCCGGCGGCGCCACGGTGATGTCGGGACCCTCGTCGTTCGTGGAGTTCAGTCGGCAGCGGGCACTGGCTCCGGACGGCCGCTGCAAGGCGTTCGGCGCGTCCGCCGACGGCACGGGATGGGCCGAGGGCGCCGGGATGTTGCTGCTGAGCCGGTTGTCCCGGGCGCGCCGCGCCGGACTTCCGGTACTGGCCGCAGTGCGCGGCTCGGCGGTGAACCAGGACGGGGCGAGCAACGGGCTGACCGCACCGCACGGCCCGGCGCAGCAGCGGGTGATCCGACAGGCACTCGCGGACGCCGGCCTCGACCCCGGGGACATCGACGCGGTGGAGGCGCACGGCACCGGCACCCGGCTGGGCGATGTCATCGAGGCGGAGGCGTTCTTCGCGACGTATGGGCGGCAGGCGCGCCGACGTCCCCTCCACCTGGGCTCGGTCAAGTCGAACATCGGTCACACCCAGGCCGCCGCCGGAGTGGCCGGCGTGATCAAGATGGTGCAGGCGATGCGGCACGGGGTGCTGCCGCGGACGCTGCACGCGGACGAGCCGACGCCCCGGGTCGACTGGTCGACGGGGCGGATCGCGCTGCTGACCCGCGCGGTGGAGTGGCCTGCGGGGGAGTGTCCGCGCCGGGTTGGCGTGTCTTCGTTCGGTATCAGTGGGACCAATGCCCACGTGGTGCTCGAAGAGGCTCCGGTCGACGGGGCGGCCGTGGCGCCGGGTGCCGCGGCGGACGGCGGGGCGGTCGGTGGGCGGGTCGGGGTCGGGGCGGTGCCGGCAGGTGTAGTCGTTGGGCCGGAAGGTGCGGCTGCGGCGCCCGAAGGCGCGCCCGCAGCGCCGGAGGGTACGGCGGCGGTACCGGAGGGTGTGCCTGCGGTACCGGAAGGTACGGCGGCGGTGCCGGAAGGTGCGCCCGCCGTGCCGGTGGTTGCGCCCGCCGTGCCCGTTCCGGTGTCCGCCAGGAGTGCCCCGGGGCTGCGGGCCCAGGCGCGGCGGCTGTACGACCGGGTGGCCGCCGCCCCCGACCTGGCCCCGGTGGACGTTGGCTACTCGCTCGCCACCACGCGGGCGGCCTTCGAGCACCGGGCCGTGGTGGTGGCCCGCGACCGGGCCGAACTGCTCGACTCCCTGCGGGCCGTCGTGGAGGGCGGCGACCGGCCCGGAGTCCACACGGGCACGTCCCGCCGGCACGGCCCGCTGGCCCTGTTGTTCACCGGCCAGGGCAGCCTGCGGGTCGGCATGGGCCGGGAGCTGTACGAGTCGCGGGACCGGTATCCGGCCTTCGCGGGTGCGTGGGACGAATGTGCCGCCCTGTTCGACCCGCTGCTGCCGGTGCCGCTGCGGGACGTCGCGTTCGCCGGGCCCGATACGGAGACGGGTGCGCTGTTGCAGACCACCCGGTTCGCGCAGCCGGCGTTGTTCGCCCTGGAGACGGCCCTGTTCCGGCAGTTCGAGGCGTGGGGGGTACATCCCGACCTGGTGGCCGGGCACTCGGTGGGCGAGGTGACGGCGGCACACGTCGCCGGCGTGTTGTCCCTCGCGGACGCGTGCACCCTGGTGGCGGCCCGGGGCCGGTTGATGGACGCACTGCCGCCGGGCGGCGCGATGGCGGCGGTGGCCGTCGGCGCGGACGAGATGGCCGCCCATCTGGCCGAGACGGGAGGCGCGGCGGAGATCGCCGCGGTCAACGGGCCCGCCTCGGTGGTCGTTTCCGGTGACGAGGCCGCGGTGGGGGAGGTCGCCGCGTACTTTCGCGAGCGGGGTCGTTCGGTGACGCCACTGCGGGTCGCCCACGCCTTCCACTCCGCGCGGATGGAGCCCGTGCTGGCCGACTTCGCGGACGTGGTCCGGCGGTTGTCCTTCGCCGCGCCGCAAGTGCCCCTGGTCACCGCCCTGTCGGGTCGGGTGGCCACCGACGAGGATTTGGGCACACCGCAGTTCTGGGTGGACCACATCCGCCGTCCGGTCCGCTTCGCCGATTCGGTGGCGCGACTGGGCGAGCGCGGCACGGCACACTACGTCGAACTGGGGCCGGAGGGGGTGCTCACCGGCCTGGTCCGGGATTGCCTCGCCGGGTCCGGACGAGCCCAGGCGGACCCGGGTGAAGGGGGCGGCGGCGAGCGCGGCCCCGCGCCGCTGGTCCTGCCGACCCTGCGCGGGAGTCGGCCGGAAGCCGATGCCCTGCTCGACACGCTGGGCGCGCTGTACGCCCACGGCGTGCCCGTCGACTGGCGGGCCGTCTTCGCCGGACGCGCCGGGCGGCGTGTAACCCTGCCCACGTACGCCTTCCAGCGCCGCCGCTTCTGGTTGGAGCCCGACCCGGAACCGGCGCCCGGGTCCCCGACGGTCGAGGCCGCCGCACATCCGTTCCTGCGGTCGGGCACCCGCACGGCCGACGACGACGGGTTGTTGCTGAGCGGGGTGCTCTCGGTGCGCGAGCAGCCGTGGCTTGCCGACCACGTGGTGGCCGGGGAGATCCTGCTGCCGGCGACCGCCCTCGTGGAAATGGCCCTCTACGCCGGTGGGTTGGTGGGTGCGGACGTCCTGGACGAGCTCGTCCTGACCGCGCCGCTGCCGCTCCCCGCGGACGGTGCCGTCGCGGTGCAGGTGAAGGTGGCCGGGGCGGACGACGCCGGACGGCGGACGCTGCTCTTCCACTCCCGGCCGCACCCTCCGGCCGGTGACCGGCCCTGGCTCCGGAACGCCACCGGCACGCTCTCCCCGGCGCGGCCGGCCGCGGACCACGAAGAGACCGACGGCGCGTCCCGGCCGCACGTGTCCCGGCAACACGAGTCCCGGCCGCCGGCGGCGACGCCACTGGCTGCCGACGGCCCGGGAGCCGGACCGTACGAGCGACTGGCCGCCGCCGGGCTGCGTTACGGCCCCGCCTTCCAGGGCATGCGCGCCGTCCGGCGGCACGGGGACGAGCTGTACGCGGACATCGCGCTGCCCGAAGCGGCCCGCGCCGGGCATCCGGAGCCGGCCGGGCCGGAGTTCGTCCTGCATCCAGCCCTGTTCGACGCGGCGCTGCACGCCCTGGCCCTGGACGGCCTGGTCGGCAACGCCTCCGGGACGGCCGGCGGCGGGTTGTCCCTGCCGTTCGCCTTCGGCGGAGTGCGTGTGCACGCCACCGGCGTACGGCGTGTGCGGGTACGGACGAGTCCCGGGCCCGACGGGCAGGCCGCGGTGGAGTTGACCGACGAGCAGGGCGCACCGGTGGCGACGGTGCGTTCGCTGACGCTCCGGCCCCTGCCGGCGACCGGGGCGGCAACGCCGGACACCGTCGCCGGTGCCCTGCACCGGACGGACTGGGTGCCGCTGTCCGAGCCGCCCGCATCCGCGGCCATCCCCCGCTGGGGAGTGCTGGGTACGGCGGGCACATCGCCGGTGGACGCCCTCGCGCCCCCCGGTTCCGGCGTCCCGGTGTACCCCGATCCGGCGGCGTGCGACGCGGCGCACACCGTCATCATGGCCGTGTGCCCACCTGCCGACCCGAGCGGCGACGCGCGGGACCGGGCCGCCGCGATGCTGCGGGCGGCGGACCGGGCGCTGAGGCTGGTGCGGGAGTGGCTCGCCCAACCGCACCTGTCCCGCTCCCGGCTCGTCCTCGTGACGTCCGACGCCGTCGCCGTCGCCCACGAGGATCCCGCCGCGACCGGCGCCGGGTTCGGCGAGTCCGGCCGATCCGGCGAAACGGCGTCCCTGCCGTCGCATGCGCCGGTGTGGGGACTGGTGCGCTCGGCCCTGCGGGAAAACCCGGGCCGCTTCGCCCTGATCGACGTGGACGACCACCCCGCCTCCCGGACCGCCCTGCCCGCCGTGGCGGCCGGCGCGCTGCCGGAGGCGGCCGTACGCCGAGGCACGGTGTACGTGCCGAAGTTGGTGCCGCTGGCCGAGGGGGCATCGCAGCCGCGCACGCGGCGGCCGCTCGACCCGGAGGGCACCGTCCTGGTCACCGGCGGTACCGGTTCGCTGGGCATGCTGGTGGCACGGCACCTGGTCGCCGCCCACGGCGCCCGGCACCTGCTGCTCGCCGGCCGACGCGGACCGGATGCCCCCGGGGCCCGGGAACTCGTCGCGGAGCTACGCGAGGCGGGCGCCCGGGTGGCCCTGCACGCCTGCGACGTCGCGGACCGGACCGCGCTCGCCGCCCTGCTCGACGCGGTACCGGTGGCCCACCCGCTGACCGGCGTCGTGCACACCGCGGGGGTGCTGGACGACGGCGTCGTCACCGCGCTCACCACCGACCGGCTCCGGCGGGTGTTGTACCCCAAGGTGGACGCCGCGCTGGCCCTGCACGAACTGACCCGGGGGCACGACCTGGCCGTGTTCGCGCTGTTCTCCTCGGTGGCGGGCACCTTCGGCTCCGCCGGCCAGGCCAACTACGCGGCGGCCAACTGCGCGCTGGACGCCTTGGCCCGGCACCGCGATCGGCTCGGGCTGCCCGGTACGTCGATCGTCTGGGGCCCCTGGTGGCAGCACGACGGCATGATGGCGCACCTGGGCGACGCGGATCGGCAGCGGATGGCCCGCTCCGGGTTCGTCCCGCTCAAGCCGGCGGAGGGGCTGGCCCTCTTCGACGCCGCCGTGGCCGGCGACGAACCCGTCGTGGTGGCGGCCCGCCTCGCCCCGACCGCTCGCCGCGGCGGCGACCCGGCCGCGACCGGGCGGCGAACTCCCGCCGCCGACACGGGCAATCGAGGCGGTGCGGCGGTTGCT
>NZ_JBHZAV010000034.1:0-69224 GCF_042754445.1 Embleya sp. NPDC059213 | reverse complement strand
CGACCAGCCTGCCGCCCGCCTGCTCGCGCCGGATCAGGGCCATCTTGTCCTCGGGGGTGGCCTCGGCGAGGAAGTCGTCGACGCCGGCCTCGTCCGCGATCGCCTTCGCGGTCAGCGGGTTGTCGCCGGTGATCATCACGGTCCGAATCCCCATCCGGCGCAGTTCGTCGAACCGCTCCCGCATGCCCTCCTTGACCACGTCCTTGAGGTGGATCACGCCCAGAATCCGAGCACCACCCGCGTCCTCGACCGCGACCAGCAGCGGCGTACCGCCCGCAGCCGAGATGCCGTCGACCAGCTCGCCCGACCGGGCCGGAACGGTGCCGCCCCGTTCGGACACCCACGCGTTGATCGCCGACGCGGCACCCTTGCGCACCCGCCGGACGACGCCGTCCTGCGTCAGGTCGACCCCGGACATGCGGCTCTGGGCACTGAAGGCGACCCACTCCGCATGCCCGAGTTCGCCCTGCTGCCGCTCGCGCAGCCCGTAACGCTCCTTGGCGAGCACCACGATCGAGCGGCCTTCGGGCGTCTCGTCCGCGAGCGAGGAAAGTTGCGCGGCGTCGGCGAGTACGTCCTCGAACAGGTGGTCGACGGCTACGAACTCGGACGCCTGGCGATTGCCGAGGGTGATCGTGCCGGTCTTGTCCAGCAGCAGCGTCGACACGTCGCCCGCCGCCTCCACCGCGCGCCCCGACATCGCGAGCACGTTGCGCTGCACCAGTCGGTCCATGCCGGCGATGCCGATCGCCGACAACAGTGCCCCGATGGTCGTGGGGATCAGGCAGACCAGCAGCGCGACCAGGATGATCAGCGACTGCTCGGCGTGCGAGTACACGGCCAGGGGTTGGAGGCTGACCACCGCGAACAGGAAGACGATGGTCAACGACGCGAGCAGGATGTTGAGCGCGATCTCGTTCGGCGTCTTCTGCCGGGCGGCGCCCTCGACCAGGGCGATCATCCGGTCGATGAAGGTCTCACCGGGCTTGGTGGTGATCTTGACGACGATCCGGTCCGACAGCACCTTCGTACCGCCGGTCACCGCGGACCGGTCGCCGCCCGACTCGCGGATCACCGGCGCGGACTCGCCGGTGATCGCCGACTCGTCCACACTCGCGACCCCCTCGACCACGTCGCCGTCGCCGGGGATGACGTCGCCGGCCTCGCACACCACGAGGTCGTCGATCCGCAACCGAGCCCCGGGTACCGCCTCCTCGGATCCGTCGGCGGCCAGTCGTCGGGCGACGGTGTCACTCTTGGCCGCACGCAGCGTGTCGGCCTGCGCCTTGCCGCGCCCCTCGGCGACGGCCTCGGCCAGGTTGGCGAAGACGACCGTGAGCCACAGCCACACCGTGACGACCCACGCGAACGTGGTCGAGTCCTTGATCGCCAGGACCGTGGTCAGCACCGAGCCGATCTCGACCACGAACATCACCGGCGAGTGCGCCATGAAGCGCGGATCCAGCTTGCGCAGCGCGTCCGGCAGGGACTTCAACAGCGCCTGCGGGTCGAAGAGGCCCGCAGCCACCCGCGACGGCCCGACGCCCGAGCCGGGCCCGGCGGAACGCGGGTCGTGCGGGGCTTGCGTCACCGACGACATGGGCGGCAACCCTCCTCGGTGGTCAGGTGATCGTCCCGCCCCGAAGGGGTGCGCGGTCGTACGGATCGACGGCCGCTCACGTCAGGCCGTCCGCGAGCGGGCCGAGCGAGAGCGCGGGGAAGAAGGTCAGGCCCGCGACGATGAGGATCACCCCCACGAGCGTGCCCACGAACAGGGGGCGGTGGGTCTTGAGGGTGCCCACCGACACGGGCACGGTTCCCTGCGCGGCCAGCTTTCCGGCCAGGGCCAGCGCGAGGGTCATCGGCACGAACCGGCCCACGAGCATCGCGATCCCGATCCACACGTTGTAGTACTCGGTGTTCGCCGAGAGCCCGGCGAACGCGCTGCCATTGTTGTTGGCACCCGACGTGAACGCGTACAGCACTTCGGAAAGGCCGTGCGGCGAATCCGAGTTCAGGATCGCCGCCCGCTCGCCGGGCAGCGCGAGGGTGAGGCCCGTCAGGGTCAGGATGGTGGCGGGTACGACCAGGATGTACATCGCGACGAGCTTCATCTCGCCGGCGCCGATCTTCTTGCCCAGATACTCGGGCGTGCGGCCGACCATCAGGCCCGCCACGAAAACCGCGACGATGGCCATGATCAGAATCCCGTACAAGCCCGAGCCGACTCCGCCCGGCGTGATCTCGCCGAGCATCATGCCCAGCATCGTGATGCCGCCGCCCAGTCCCGTGAACGAGGAGTGGAACGAGTCGACCGCGCCGGTGGAGGTCATCGTGGTCGATACCGCGAAGACCGACGATCCCGGAATGCCGAACCGCTGCTCCTTGCCCTCCATGGACCCACCTGCGAGTTGCGGCGCGGTGCCGTGCCCGTGCGCCTCGGTCCACCACATCAGGCACACGGCCACGAACCAGATGGCGAACATCGCGCCGAGGATCGCGTAGCCCTGCCTGACGTTGCCGACCAACTTGCCGAACGTGCGGGGCATCGAGAACGGGATGACCAGGATCAGGAAGATCTCGAACAGGTTGGTGAACGCGTTGGGATTCTCGAACGGGTGCGCCGAGTTCGCGTTGAAGAAACCGCCGCCGTTGGTGCCCAGTTCCTTGATGACCTCCTGCGAGGCCACCGGACCGCCGGGGATCGTCTGCGATCCGCCCGACAGGGTGGTGACGGTGTGCGGGTCGGCCAGGTTCTGGAGCGTGCCGGACGCGACGAGCACGATCGTGCCGACGACGGCGATCGGGAGCAGGATGCGTACGGTGCCGCGCACCAGGTCCACCCAGAAGTTGCCGATCTCCCCCGAACGGGTCCGCGTGAATCCCCGCACGAGCGCGATCGCGACGGCCATGCCCACGGCGGCGGAGACGAAGTTCTGCACGGTCAGGCCGGCCATCTGGGCGAGGTGCCCCAGCGCCGCCTCGCCCGAGTACGACTGCCAGTTCGTGTTGGTGGTGAACGACACCGCGGTGTTGAACGCCTGATCGGCCGGCATCGCCTGCATGCCCAGGTCCCACGGCAGGTGTTCCTGGAGTCGCAGCAGCCCGTACAGCCCCAGCACCGAGAACAGCGAGAACGCCAGGATGCTGCGCAGATACATGCCCCAGTGCTGCTCGGTGTCCGGGTTCACCCCGACCAGGCGGTAGATCCACCGCTCGCCGCGCAGATGTCGAGGGCTGCTGTAGACGTGGGCCATGTAGTCGCCGAACGGGCGGTGCAGGGCGGCGAGCACCACGATCAGCATGGTGAGTTGCAGGACTCCCCCGAGGGTGGTGCCCATCAGAACTTCTCGGGGAAGAGCAGCGCGAACACCAGGTAGGCAAGCAGAACGATCGCCACGGACAGACCGACGATGCTTTCGGCACTCATGGCGCAACCCTCGATTCGGGGAAGAAATGCGCAACGAAGGGAGCGGGGGCGGAGAAGAGCGCGGCTTCCCGGGGCATCAGAGCTTCGCCACCCCCCGCGCGATGAGAGTCACCAGAGCGAAGAAGGCAACGGTCGCGAGAACGAACACCAAGTCGGCCACGTTTGACTCCTCGTCGGATGCGGCAGGAGCGACTCTCAAATTCCTCGCTCTTCAGCCATCCGGGCGAACCTTGACACGCCTTTGATGGCACCCGATTCGACCTTGTCGCGGCCTTGACGCCGCGTCGCGACGACCATCCGGGTGGGTGGACATATCCCGAGGCCCAACGGGCATTCCACCGCATAGTTGGATACTCGGGTCGGTCCATACGGGGGATCGACGACCGACCTTGCCAACGGACCATGTGGCTTCGTGCAGGTGCCTCGTGATGCCTGGCTATCCGAATCGGGACCGCGTGGCCCTGGTGGCGGCCGTGCTTGTGCCGGTGGCGGTCGCGGGAGTGCCGGCATCGTTCCGAAAACACTTCGCGAGCGCGAACGTGGCTCTGTGCATGGTGGTCGTCGTGGTCGCGGTGGCCGCGAACGGCCATCGGCTCGCCGGGGCGCTCGCCGCCCTTTCGGCCACGGTGTGGTTCGACTTCTTCTTCACCCGGCCGTACGAGAGCTTCACCATCACCCGGTCAGCCGACGTCCAGATGGCGGTCCTTTGCTGCTCGTCGGACTGACCGTTTCGCAGATCGCCGCCCGGGCCCGGCAGTTGCAGGTCGTCGCCATCACCGACGCGGATCACCTCGCCCGTATCCGCGACACCGCGGAGGCGGCCCGCTCGTCGGCGTCGCCCGACGCCGTGGTCGACGCGGTCAAGGCCCACCTGGTCACCCTGCTGGATCTGCGCGCCTGTCGATTCGAGTACGGCAGGCTGATGGGCCGCCCGCCGCGCCTGGAGCAGGACGGCTCGGTGTCGTCGGGCCGCGTACCTGGGACGTCGAGCGACGTGGTCTTCCGGCCGAGGAGATCGAACTGCGGGTGTATCGAGGCGGCCACTTCCACGGCCGCTTCATGCTCGACGCCGAGCCGGGGGCCGCCCCCTCCCTTCAGGCCCGGCTGGTGGCGGTCACCCTCGCCGACCAGGTCGGCACCGCGTTCGCACAAGCCGCACGCTGACCGTCGTCACCGACGCGCGGGCAGCGTCCCGCTTTCGGTCGGTGTGGCCGATCCCGATGGGGGCAACGGAGGTCGCGGCAGGATCGACGGCTGCTCCGGGGCACAAGCCGTTCGATGCGCCCGCTCCGGCAGCCGGAGCGGTAGTGGGAGCGAAGCGCACGGATCGGGCGTCACGGCGGAACAGCCGCCGTGCGGACGGCTCGCCAGTGCGGTATTGCGCCAGTCGCGGGCGAATCCCCGCCCACACCAGCACGGCGGCGACCAAGGCCAGGAACGCGGCTGCCGGGCCACGTCCGGCCAAGCCGTCCAGGCCGGCGTCCGTCGCGGAGTCCATGTGGGCGCGGTTGATCGCCGTCACCGCGTCCAGTGCCTTGGTGAGACGGTCGAAGGACCAGTTGGAGGCGTTCTCCCGATAGCTGGTGGTGAAATCGATGGCGTCCCGGATATCGCCCCGGGCGACCATGATCCGCATCTGCCGGTCGTACAGCCGGTATTCGGCCCACCAGCGCAGCATCTCCTCGGCCGCCGACCGCGAAGCCCGGCAACCCGGTGACACTCACCCGCAGCGCCTCAGCGTCGCGATCCAAGTCCACCCCGCCGAACGTGGCCGCCTGCCGTGACTTCACGGCAAACGCCCGTTCGGTGTCCGCCGCGCGGGCACGGTCGACCAGGATGCGGCTCTCGTCGGCCAATAGAACAGCGGAGGGCCCGTGCCGCGTGGGGCCCTCCGGGTCGTTGATACCAAGGCCACCCGCGCTCCACCATGCAGAGCATCCTGGGCACGCTCACCGCGATACTCGCCGTCCCGAAGCATCCGCCGGACGCCGAGGGCACGTACACCCCCCGCCTGGTGCTCAAGGACCGCGCCCACGAGCAAGTCACCGCCCCATGGATCCCCGGCCCACCGGACCGCCGTGGCGGTTGTGGGAGGAGGTCGGAGTGGACGCGGCTGCCCGGCAGGGCGTGTACGCGCCGGTGTACTCCGTCTCGTTCGGCGCGCGGAACAGGATCGTCATCGCCCCCGGCGACTCCCGATCCATGGCCCTGATCCCCGAGAAGTGCGAGGGCTACTGCATGGGTGTGGACGGCCGGGCAGGCCCCAACCTGGCGTGCGAGGGGTGCGGGCGGGCCGTGGCGACCCGCTTGGACGACTGCGGAATGTGGCAGACGGTGTGGATGGAGCCCGACGCGGTCGTACGCCGCCCCTCGGGGCTCCCCGCCGGTCCGCCTCCCGACTGGGAGGACCTGGAGCGCGTCGAGCACCGCGTCCCACCCGTCGAACCCGACGGGTCGTGGAGCCGCCGCTGGGAGGCGGCGGTCGGGGTCGCGTCGGCTCACCTCGTGGCAGCCACCAAGAACCGCCCGGTGATCCTCCCCGCCGGCAGTGTCGCCGAGTTGCTCGGCCACGCCGTCGGCCGCTACCTCCCGGGCGGGCAACCCGATGCCCGGTCCGTGGGGTTGGCCGGCCCGGGGATCCACACGCCCCGACCTCGTCCCGACGTCCTCCTCGTCCCCCGCCATCCCCTCACCGGCGCGCCTTGGCGCCCGCCCGGCGACGAGGGCGCCGTGGTGCCGCTGGACAGCGGGGTCTGGGCGTATCTCGCCCACCCGGGCGAGACCTCACCGATGCCCGCGACCGGGGTGCTCCCCGAAGGCGTCCTGCGCGACGACTACCCTCTGCCGTCGCGCCCCTGGTACCCGCTGAGGCCCCACCACCACGCCTTCGAATACACCCTGGCCGGGCTACCCGCCATACGTGCCCCCCGACTGCGCAGGTATCACGACGCGTTCCGCTAGGTGTTCCCGGTTCGGATCACGCGCCGACGGCTTGCCCCGGCAGCGACGAGGTCGTCGTCGGTTTCAGGGAGTCTCCGTTCGAGTTCCTGCCGGTCGTGTCGGAGTCGGGTGAGCCGGCCGTTCGGTTCCCGGTTTCGGGCGGTCGGTTCATCGATTCGTTTCGTGAGGTCCGTGGCTTGTGGCCGGTCGATGTCAACCGAGCCGGCGCCGCAGAGCGTCCTCGAGGTCGCCGCCGCAACTGCGGAGTCGTTGGTTGCGAACACCGGCGCCGGCGGCATGATGGCGGGATCATGCTCTCTTCTCCGTCGTCATCGGCCCGGGCGGCCCGTGAGCTGTTGGGTGGTCGGCTGCGCGTGCTGCGGGAGGGAAGTGGCCTTTCCGGGCGGGCGTTTGCCGAGAGGGTCGGGTGGCGGACGTCTTCGCCGGTGTCGATGATCGAGAGGGGGCGGCGGACGATCACACCGCGCCATGTGGAGTTGTGGTGTTCGGTGTGCGGGGCCGACGGCGCGTTGCGCCGGGCGTTGCTTGCCGAGCAGGCCGCGGTGGCCGGGATGTGGGTTACGTACGCACAACTGAACGAGGGCGGTTTGGCGGCGGCGCAGAAGTCGATCCGGCGTTTGTACGAGGAGCTTCGTCTGGCGCGTTCGTATCAGCCCAAGGTGATGCCAGGGATGCTGCAAACGCGGGAGTACACCACGGCGGCGTTGAACGGAGTGCTCCTCGAACAGCGGATCGACAGCGCGGCGCCGGAGGCCGAGGTCGAGGCGGCCGTGGCGGAGCGAATGGACCGTCAGAGATTGTTGGCGCGGGCGGACGCGCGTTGGTACTTCCTGTTGGAGGAACCGGTTCTGTCGTATCGGCCGTACGCGCGGGACCTGCATCGACGGCAGTTGCTGCACCTGCTGGAGCTGCGGCAGCGGCCGAACGTGTTCCTTGGGATCATTCCGGCCGGGTCCGACCGGCGTGGTGTGCACCCGGAGGAGGCATTCGACATCACCGACGCGCACCTGGTAACGGTCGAGTTGGTGTCGGGCTATCTGTCGGTGACCCGGCCGGAGGAAGTCGTCCTGTACACGGATCTGTGGGACCGCCTGTGGTCGTTGGCGGTGACCGGCACGGCTGCGGTCGCGCTGATTCGCGGCGCGTTGGATCGTCTGGGTGGGGGTCAGGTCGGGATGTAGTCCGCGTGGCGGATGCCGCGTTCCCACAGCATCTCGAACATGCCGACCACGGGCAGTACGTGTCGGGGGTCGGCGATGTACTCCATGCGGTTGGTGTCGACGCCGTTGCCGTCGGTGAAGTTGTAGGCGACGAGTCGCTGGTCCCACATGAAGAAGTCCGCGACGGGGTGGGGCAGGTCGAACGCGAGGTGGCGGGGCAGCCACCGCAGTTCCTCGCCGGCTGCGATGTTGCCGTGGCTGATGGCGTGTTCCCACCGGATGTAGTCGCTGACCGGTTCCGAGACGATCCGCAGCCGCCGGAACCGTACCCCGCGTTCGACGGCGGGCCGGACCAAGTCGATCCAGGCGTCCCAGTCGTAGGAGGCGTCGCCGTCTTGTTGCCATTTGTGGAACGCGGGGTCGTTGGGGTCGTAGGTGTCACGGGCCTCCAGGTGCACGACGGATCGCGTCGTGGAGGCCAGGAGGTCCTCGAAGGCCGGTTCGCCGGGGCCGTGTCGGTCGGTGTTCTCGGGGCCGGTGAGGGCCTCGAGGAGGGCGGGCCGCAGGTTCGCCGGGGTCCAGATCGCGACCTCGTCGTCCGCGATCGCCGTGTGTTCGGCGATCGCGGCAAGCGCGCCGGGGTCGGTGACCCTGCGGCCGACCTGGAGCAGGTCGCCGGTGCCGGGGATCACCAGGACGGCGGGGCACTTGTTGGCGGGTGACTTTTCGTCGATGCCGACGAAGATCGGGGTGATCGACGGGGGTTGGTCGGCGTCGGACGGGTGTTCACGTCCGGGTTCGTTGCTCATCGCACGCTCCTCAACCGACGGCAGGTCTCGTGCACGAAGGACAGGGGCCGCGCATTCTCGGTCCGGTCCGGGCCGCTCGCACGAGTGTGAATCCGTGTGAACTTTCTGGACGACCCGACACCGGTGGGCGTAGTCCTGTCTGCGTGACGTCCGACAACCGTACCGAGCGAGGCATCGGCGATTGGGCGTTTTCGGATTCGCACCACTGACGCCGTGTCCCCGAGTCCTGGGATCCCGAGGCGGCCGGCAAGGCTGGTCCGTCACAGGTTCGCCGTGGGCGGCGACGCGCGCACAGCCCTCCTCGACACGCCGACGACAAGGACGCTCAGTGACCGGTACGACCACCGAACACATGAATGTCGACGCTTTGCGCGATGCCGCCATCGAGGAGCTGCGCTCTGCCGAGACCATCACCTCGCCGCGGGTGGAGGCGGCGTTTCGCGCGGTGCCACGGCATCGGTTCATCCCCGAGGCGAACCCCGAAGTGGCCTGGGACCCCTACACGGCGGTGGTAACCAAGCGCGACGAGGATGACAACGCGGTCAGCTCCGTGTCCGACATGCACGTCCAGTCCTACATGCTCGACCGGGCCCGCATCGAGCCGGGCATGAACGTGCTGGAGATCGGCTCGGGCGGCTACAACGCGGCATTGCTCGCGGAACTGGTGGGCCCCGATGGGCGGGTGACGACGGTCGACATCGACCCCTGGGTCACCGAGCGGGCCGACCGTCTGTTGGCGGAGAACGGATATGCCTCAAGGGTGAAGGTCGTGCTCGCGGACGCAGAGGCCGGGGTGCCCTACGGCGCGCCGTACGACCGGATCCTGGTGACGGTCGGCAGTTGGGACATTCCGCCGGCGTGGGTCGAGCAGCTCGCCGACGACGGACTGTTGCTCGTCCCACTGCGCATGCTCGGTCTCCCCCGCACGATCGTGTTCGCCAAGGACCCAGAGGTCCCCGGTGGTCTGACGAGCGTCGCGTCGAAGCTGTTCGGCTTCGTACCGATGCGGGGCGAGGGCGGACACCAGGCCCAACTCGTCGTCCTGGACAGCGGCGGAGTCCGTCTGCGCTTCGATGACGAGTACAACGCGCTGCAACCCGAAAAGCTGCAGGCCGCGGTGGGCACGGACTCAGTCGAGGTGTGGAGCGGAGCCGTGATCGGCACCCAGGAACTCCTCGACACGGCCCAGATGTGGATGGCCACCACCCAACCCGGGTTCTGCTGGCTGTCCATCGACCCCCAGCAGCCCGGCAAGGTGACCCTGCCGGGCACACGCACCTCCGCGATGGCCGTCGTCGACGGCGGCAACCTCGCCTACATCGTCACCCGCACCGCGGCCGACGACGCCGAGTACGTGGAGTTCGGTGTCCGAGCCCACGGACCTCGCGCGCACGAACTCGCCGAGCGGATCACCGAGCAGTTGCGGGTGTGGAGCCACGACCACCGGGGCGGACCAGGTGCGCACTACCGGGTTCTCCCGGCATCAACCCCCGCCCCGACAGACCCGGATGGGCGGGTCGTCCGCAAGCGACACACCCTGGTGTCCATCTCCTGGCCCCGGCCGACGGACGCTCGCCGGGGCTGGAACACGCCATCCACGACAGCGAAGGAGAATCACACATGACGCACGACGACCACCCCCTCGGTGGCCTGGCCCTCGTCGATCCGCCACTGCCCACGGATCACCGGGATGTGAGGCCCGACGAATACGACCCGGACGAGTTCCTGCTCGACGTCCGGCTCCTCGTGACGCTCGCGCCGCTCGCCGAAACGGCCTGCCCGACCGACGACGGCTGCGGCAACACCTGTGCCGGTAACGCGAGTTCCTGCACGTCGTCCATGAACGCCCTTTCCTGACCGCCGCACACCGGGCGCCCTCCACCCACCACCGGTGCGGGGCGCCCGGACTGCAGCCGGAATCGGAGGCCACGGATGTCCGCTTCGCGTCCGACCTACCATTGGCCCGGAATCGGGCTCATGCGCGCCACCACCGCCCCGGAATCCCGCGTCGTTCCGGACGACCTGGACCCGGCCGATCCGGACCTGCCCCGACGGGGTCTGCTCTGGCTCACGAACCTTCGGCAGGACCCCCGGGTCCGAGCCGCGTTCGCCGCCGCAAGCCCGGACCTCCTCGACGCCCTGGACGCCCTCGAAGCGGGTGAGGCCGACGGGCGCCGCATTCTCCGCCTGGTCGCCGGTACCAGCCGCTATCTACTGCGCTGGCAACACCGGGCAACACCGTTCGCCCTGTTCGCAGGCGTCGGCTCCGTTCACCGCGCACCCACTACGAAGGTCCGCTGGGGAGACGACCACCGCATCGTCCGCCGCCCTGACCCCGAATGGCTGGGCGAGATGGTCGACCGTCTCCACGCCTGCGCCGAATTGATGGAACGCCTGACCGTGGCAGCGAATACGGCTGCCGTCCACCGCGGCACCCGTCTCGTCGTCCCTGCCCCGCCGGCCGGGGCGGGCACCGATGCGGGAACGGCCGCGATCGAGGTGTCCGTGCGTGCCGGACGACCCGTAGCGGTTGCGATGAAGGCCGCGCAGACCCCCGTGACGTTCGCGGAACTCGTGAAGGTCCTCACCGGTGCCTTCCCGACGGCGCCCGCCGACCGGATCCGCACCATGGTGTCCGACCTCGTCGCGCAGCACTTCCTGATGAGTGCCCTGCACCCCCCGATGGCCACGGACGACCCACTGGGCCACGTCTGTGCGGTTCTGCACGACATCGCCGCTCACGACATCCCCGCCGCGGCCGAACATACGCATGCCCTGACATCCCTGCATCGCGAACTCCGAACCCCGCAAGCGTTCCCCCGCGCCGCCTCGGTCCTCGCCCCGCCCTGCACAGCGCCGATCCCCCTCACCCGCGACACAGTCCTGGACGCTCACCTCGATCTTCCGGTCCAGGTGGCGGAGGAGGCCGCCAAGGCCGCCGCCGTTCTGTGCCGCCTGTCCCCCTACCCACTGGGCACCGCGTCCTGGCGCGACCACCACGCGCGGTTCGTCGCCCAGTACGGCACCGGGCTGGCCGTACCCGTCCTGGACGTCGTCTCGGACGCCGGGCCCGGTTACCCGGCCGGATATCTCGGCTCGGGGCGACGCAACCCTCTGCGGGTGTGGACCGCGCGTGACGAGAGACTCCTGGCGCTGGTCCAAGAAGCACTTCTCGAAGGCGACGAACTCGTTCTGACCGACGCCACGGTGGACGAACTGGCCGATGATCGAGACGCCTTCCCGCCATGGCCCGACCGCGTCGAAATCGGTCTGCACATCCACGCCGCGTCGACCGCTGACATCGACCGGAAGCGGTTCATGCTGTCCATCGCCGGAACGCCCCGGGCCGGAAGCAGCATGATCGGCCGGCATGCACACCTACTGCCGAAGGACTCCCGAGCCCGACTCGCGGCGACGTACCAGGCCGCCGATCCGGACACGATCGCGGCCCAACTGTCCTTCCCGCCCCGTCTCCGCCGCAACGCATCCCTCGCCGCAAGCACTCCGTCTCTGGGGCACCTCGTCTCGCTCGCCGAACACCCACCGGCCCACAGTGGTGAGGCGGCGCCCCGGCCGATCTCGGTAAGCGAACTCGCCGTGTCGGCGGACGCGGACCGGTTTCATCTCCTGCACACGCCATCCGGGCGGCGCGTCAAAATCCGTGTCGCGCACGCGCTCGAAGCCACCACCCACATTCCTCCGCTGGCCCGGTTTCTCTCGGAAATCTCCACGGCGCGAGGAACCCTGTACACCGCCTTCGACTTCGGGGCGGCTTCCCGCCTGCCCCGCCTGCCTCGTGTGCGGTACCGCCGCACGATCCTCGCCCCCGCCCGTTGGCTCCTGCCCACCCGCGCGCTGCCTGCTCCGTCGGTCTCCGCGGACGTGTGGCAGAAAGCCCTGGCCGAGTGGCGACGGCGATGGTCGGTGCCCGCACGGGTCGCCCTCGTCGAACACGATCGACGCCTGCCGCTGGACCTGAGCCTGCCCCTGCACCGGCACATCCTGCGGACTCGACTCAATCGCGCACGCCGGCTCGAACTACACGAGAACAACACCGACGACCGCTGGTTCGGACGCGCCCACCAGATCCTCCTGCCCCTCACGCTGTCCACGCAGCCGACCACCTCTTCTCCCCGACCGACCCCGCCGCAAGCCGGCACCCGGCCACTCAAGACAACAGCGGTCTTGTCCTCGCGGTTGTCGGCTCATCCGGATCGCTGGGACGAAATCCTCATCGAGCACTTGCCCCGACTGTTGAACGCCTTCCGCACAGCGCCCTTGTGGTGGTTCCAGCGGCACGAAAACCTGCGTTACCCCGACCGCATCGGCCACCTCCTTCTCCACTTCCACCTGCCCTCCGGCGACGATCACGGCCTCGCGAGCACGCGGCTGACCGCGTGGGCCTCCGACCTCGTCGAGCAAAACCTGGCGAACGCCCTGAGCGTGGAGGCGTTCCGCCCACGCTCAGGTCAGTACGGGCACGGCCCCGCTCTGCAGGCCGCGCACACGGTCTTCGCGTCCGATTCCCAAGCGGCACTCGCCCAGATCGACCTTGCCACCCGCACCGGTATACCTCCGCTCGCGCTGACCGCCACGAGCATGATCGATCTGGCCATCGCGTTCGCCGGCGCACCCGAACGAGCCGCACGCATTCTCGTGGACGAACTACCCCGCGCCCGAGGCGGACTCGACACCACCCTGCGCAACCACACCCTGCGGCTGACCGACCGCACCTTCGTCCCCCGCGCCATCACCGAACTCCCACGCTGCGACACGGTGATCGAAGCTTGGCGACAACGAGCCCGAGACCTCGACGCCTACAGAAGAGCCCTTGAGACCGAACGCGACCCGATGTCGGTGCTGACCGTGCTCCTGCACAACCACCACCGCCGCACCTGCGGCTCTGCAAATGAGCAAACCACCCTGCGCCTCGCGCGGGCCTGCGCGCTCCGCGACCTGCATGCGAAGCCCCGATGACCGAAGCATCGACCTCACCACCGGTGCCGCCGGCCGCAAGCGCATGCCTGGCACGTCTTCCCCGCCCAGGCGCGTCCGCCTCCGAGCCGCCATGGCGGGCACACTCCCTCGCCGGCGGCGACATCGGGATCGCACTCGCCCACGTCGAACGTGCCCGCCACGGCGCTGATTCGTGGCACCAAGCGCGCCGATGGATCGAGCAGGCGTGCGCGGCGCCCGTCGGTTGCGGCCCCGACACCGGCTTGTTTCAGGGGCTGCCGGCGATCGTTTTCGTTCTCCACGCCACCGGTCGCCAACCACACGCGCTCGCCGACACCCACGTCGCACTCGGCTGCCTGGCCCACGACCTCGCCCAGGCCACTCACGCTCGTATCGCTGCCGGTCGGCCGGCCATCTTCCGCGAATACGACGTCTTCTTCGGCCTCGCCGGAATCGGCGCGCTGCTGCTACGTCTGGCCCCCCACGGCGGCGCGATGGAGCACGTCCTCACCGCTGTCGTCGCGCTCACGCGCCCCAGGCGCATCGACGAGTCACCACTGCCCGGCTGGTGGGTCGAGCACGACCCCCACCGCCGACAGTCGCCACAATTCCCCGGCGGACACGCGAACCTCGGCATAGCCCATGGCATCACCGGCCCGCTCGCCTTGCTCGCCCTCGCCGCGCGTAACGGAACCACGGTCGACGGCCAGACCGAAGCCATCGACACCATCCTCGAATTCCTCGATACCTGGCGACAGGACGGACCGAACGGCGCCTGGTGGCCACAGTGGATCAGCCGCTCCGAACTCACCGCCAAGCGACCGGCCCAAACCGCGCCCGGTCGGCCCAGTTGGTGCTACGGCACCCCCGGCATCGCCCGAGCCGGACAGCTCGCCGCCATCGCCATCGGCGACACACACGCCCAAGGCACCTACGAGGATGCCCTCGTCGCCTGCCTCTCCGCCCCCGTCCAACAAGCTCTCCTCACCGACGCGGGACTGTGCCACGGTGCCGCCGGAGTCCACCAGACCGCCTGGCACGCGGCCCGCGACGCCCTCAACCCGGACCTGGCCACCCACCTACCCGCAGCGGCCCACCGCCTCCGCGAACTCGCGAGCCGACCCCACGCCCACGGACCGGGCTTCCTGGAAGGCGACGCCGGAACCCTCCTCGCCCTCCACACCACAACCCTCGACCTCACCGACCCACCACCCGCCTCCGGATGGGACGCATGCCTGCTCCTGACCTGAACGCCGACCCCACCGGCACACCCGACTGGCTCCAGGTCCAACTGCACTTCACCGACTGGGAGTCGGCCGCGACTGTCGCCACGACGCATCTGCTCCCCGTGCTGCAGACCGCGACCGCCGGCGGCGGCACGTGGTGGTTCATCCGCAAGCACCCCCACTGGCGAGTGCGACTGAATCTCGGTACACGCGACCGGACCGAGCGGCATGCCCAGGTCGCGCAGGCCCTCGACGGCCTCACCGACGACGGGATCCTTCGCGGCTGGTCCACCGGCCACTACGAACCCGAAACCACCGCATTCGGCGGCCCCGAAGCCATGGAAGCCGCACACACCCTCTTCGCCGCGGACAGCCGAGCCATCCTGTGCCCCGTCCCCGACCTCCCGCTCGGTCCACGAGAACTGTCGATGCTGTGCTGCGGCACTCTCGTCCGTGGAGCCCGGCTGGAGCCGTACGAGATCGGCGACGTGTGGGCCAGGGTCACACACGACCGGCCGCTGCCTCCCAGTGTCGCGCCCGCACACCTCGACGCCGTCGTCACGGCAGTACAAACAATCCTGCGAACCGATCCGGCCCCCGACGGCAACGCCTTCGGCGACGGTGGTCTCCTGGCATCCTCTCGCGGCCGAGCCGAGGCATTCCACGCCTGCGGGAGCCTCCTGGCGCATCTCGCCCGCGGTGGAGGACTACAACGTGGACTGAGAACGATCCTCGCCTACCACGTGCTCTTCCACTGGAACCGAGTCGGGCTCTCCACCGGCCAACAAATCCTCCTCGCCCACGCGGCCCGGCACGCCATCCTCGGCCCACCGGTACCGGCCGACTCCACTCCCAGCCGGCGCAAGAACCCCCCACGACGAGCGGCCCCGAAAATCGACGTCGGCCACGCCTCAAGGCACTTCCCCCTGCTTCCTCCAACCCGCCCGCGCTGCCCACCGCTGCCGGAGCGCATGCAAACCGTCCGCGACCACGCCCACGCGGCCACCGCATCCGACCACCCCGACGAACGCGTCGACCGGGCCTGCAGCGCCTGGAACCTCGCCGCTCTCATCGCCGCAGACGGCGGCCTCCCCGGCCTGGCCGCAGACCTGTCCCACCAACAATTCGAACTGCTGTGCACGGCCTGGCCGTTGCCCCCACGAATCGCCATAGCCGCGCTTCAGCCACTGATCAACCTCGCCCGCCTCCACGGACGCGGCAACCGCCCCGAAGTCATGTACCGCCTACTCACCGACATCGAGCACGGCTTGGACCACGACGACGCCCCACCGATCCACGACACCACCATCACCCTGGACGGACTCACCGCCCCGCACGACATCGAACAGGTCCGCTCCTGGTACCGGACCGTCCTGCTCCGAGACGGCACCCGAGCCTTGGCCGCCACAGCCGAATGGACCCGCGCCGCGGCCCACGCGGCCCTCCACGACCCTCTGCCCGAACGCCTCCAAGCGGCCAGGCAGACACGGATCATCGCTCTCGCCACCGCAGGCAACCACACCGACGCCCTCGCGGTTCTCGACAACACCGACCCTGCCGATCACGATGCCCCGATCGCCGTCGCCCTCCGCACCATCGTCAACGCAGCGGCTGGGCGCCCGCACCACGACGGACTCACGGAACTCATCGCCCGGCTCTCGGACACCACGGCCGGCACGGGAGACGAGTCGGGTGAAGCCACGCTGCACCACGTCCGCCTCGCTCACATCGCGGACGATCTCGGAGCGGGGCCGAACCGGATGGCCCCCTTGTGGGCACACCTCGTCCGCCGAATCCTCGAAACCTCCGAGGCTTACGCCGCACAGGAAGCCCTCACCGCGCGCACCTGCCAAGCGACCCTCACGCCGACGCACGCCACCGCGCTCGACAACCTCGTCAGCCACGCCGGGATCGGCGGCCCACCCCTCCGGACCCTGCACGCCGTCGCCGCCCTGACCAGCCCCTTGAAGACCGCCACTGCTGCCTTGATGGGCCACGGGACCTCCTGGAGGGTGTCCGAGAAGGGTTGTTCAGGGGAGGCAACTTGGTAGTCGCCTCCCCGAGGGATGCGGATCATGGTCGGGCACACGCGCTGTGTACGGGGCGAATCCGACCGACGTGGAAGGGGAGGTTCTCGCCCCTCTTGTGCCGCCACCGAAGCCGGGAGGTCGACCGCCCAAGCGCCCCCGGCGCGTGTGAATATTCTGGATATCCCACGTCGGCGACACGGGTGTCGACCATGCGCGTCCTCCGAGGAAACATCTCCACGACGACCTGAACACTCCGTCGTGACATCGGGAAGCCGGCATCGGAACAATGCATGACAACAGGCAGTTGCGTGTGAGGCAAGCATTTCGATGGGCTGGGGGGACATGCCGAGCGAGATTGCGATATGGCGGCTGGACGAGGGAGAACGACCACAGCGCCTGCGGTCGTCAACGATGCCCCTGGAGCGCGATCTCGAGGATGTGATCGAAGCCGAACCGGACGTTTTCGGGGAGCCCGTCCTGCTGATCGGGCGTCAGGTACCCACCTCCCATGGAGGGTTCGTCGATCTCCTCGCGGTCGATGGCGAGGGCAGTCTGCGCGTCCTGGAGTTGAAGCGCGACCGAGGAGCGCGGGAGGTGATCGCCCAGGCGCTGGACTACGCGTCATGGGCGACGACGCTCTCCCACACGCAGATCCTGAAACTGTTCGCCGACTACCGCGGCGGCGACACGACGTTCGAGGCCGCGTTCGAAGAACGGTTCGGCACCTCCGCGCCCGAGGAGTTGAACGCGGCACATCGGGTGACGATCGTGGCAGCGCGGCTGGACAAGGCCACCGAGCGCATCGTGGGATACCTCGCGGACCTCGGCGTTCCGGTCAACGCCGTCTCCTTCCACTATTACGAGGACGACGACCGCCGCTACCTCGCACGAACCTGGCTACGGGACGAAGCCAAATCCGCACCCACCGCCCGTGTGGGTAGGTCCTCGACGCGCGAGCCATGGAACGGTGTCGACTGGTATTCGGCGCTGGGCGAGGAAGGCGGCACCCGGTCATGGGACGACGCCCGCCGGTTCGGGTTCATCTCAGCCGGCGGCGGCAAGTGGTATTCGCAGGGGCTGCGCCGACCGCAGCCGGGGCAACGGATCAACCTCCACATCCCGAAGCTCGGGTACGTGGGCATCGGCGAGGTATGCGGTGAGCCGACGGCGTTCGCCGAGGCCGTCCTCGGGGACGGGACAGTGCGCCTGGCCGAACAGCAACTCGTGGGGAGGTACCGCCACCCCGGCGACGAGAACGACCCCGATGTCGCCGAGTACGTACTGCCGGTGCGCTGGCTCAAGACGGTCGACCGCGCCGATGCTGTGTGGGCCAAGGGAATGTTCGCCCTCCAGCTTCCCATCTGCCGGCTCAACAACGCTGCCACGCTCACGATCCTGGACGCCAGGTTCTTCCCGGAACACGTCACACCATGACCGGGCAGGCTGTCGAAGCGCATCGACGCGGTAATTTGCCCGATGTGCATGCGCTTCTCACCCTTGCCCGACGGTACTCCGCGCGATGAAGCCCTTACGCGTGAGTTCGCCGCGCTCTTCCGACAATGCCGGTCGCCTTCTGCTGCGGCTTTCCATAAGTCGGGTTCGGGTGGCTTTTCCGACCCGCCTCGGGCGGTCTCCACGGGAGGAGCAGAGGATTCCCATCGGGATATCGCTCAGGTATTCACCGTCGGCAGACCCACTCCGGCCGCCGGAGGCGGCAGAGCCAAACCTGCTCCTTGCCGACGGACGGCACCGGTCCGACCGAGGCTTGCGGTCGGGATTCACACTGCCGGCCCCGACGGGGCCGGTTGGTCGGCCGGCTGGTCGAGCTGCTGCTGTCGGCGACGTTGTTCGCTGCGCAATCCCTCTACACGGTGAGTGAAGTGGGCGAGCGCCGCGTTGTCCTGGTCGGGTCCGAATTGACGATACTCGCCGACGCCGAGCGTGAACGTGTTGAACTCTTCCTCGATAGCGTCGGCTGTCTGTTGGAGGAAGTAGCTACGCTCGCGGTACTTGTAGTAGCCGGTGAATGCCGCCGCCAGCGTGATGGCGAAGCCGATGCCCACGATAGTGAGGTTCTGCCATGTGAGCTCTTTGCCCGTCTCCAACGCGGCCACCGTGGTGGTTGCTGCGGATCCGACCATGATCAGCGACTGCAGACCGTTGTGGACACGACGGTACTTGCGACTATCGGACTGGTAATGCTCGATGATGCCGGGGACGTCTTCGCGATACAGCCGCCGCCGAAAGTCCAACGCTGGGTGGACGGCGGCCCCGAGCGTGCGCAGTGCCTCCCGGTTCGTGCGAAGCACGTCCTCGACCGAGGAGCGGTCCATCAACCGGCGGCTCTGTAGCGTTGTAGCGAGCGCAGCCACGGCCGACGCCGCCATCAGCGCCGCGCAGACGATATCGGCCTTGATGTACCGGCCGCGATCCCCCCAGACTGTCACGGTCCAGACAAAGCCGATGGTGGAGGCAGTGATCGTGACCCACATGGCCGTCCATCGCACTCGGGCGATGAATCTCCAGCGTGCGAGGTCTTCTTCACTTTCGGCAACGGTTCGGCGCACTTGGTAGAGCGTTGTGTGTGCGTCCGCGTTGACGTGTGCATCGGCGGCTTGAAGACGGCTCGCCGCGTCGTCGTCGTCGAGACTTCGGGCCATGCCCGTTCGTCGTCCTTTCCCGTCCAGGACAGCGGATGCAAGCCTCCGTGAGGCGCGCTGTGTTCCTGCTCCTACGTCGCGGTGGCAGCCACGCTGCTGCCCAGCGTATAGACCGGGCAAGAGGCCGGCAGCAAAATCGGGCTCAGGGGCCCTCCCAAGCGGCCATCCTTCGGGCCAGGCGAATCAACGATCGACCGGGCGTCCTTCCTGCCCGGAATACCCCGCCATCTCGTAGCATTCGCGCTGGACCGAACACCATGTCCAGAGTGTGGCCGCCCCTGAACGAGCGGCAGTTGAACGTCCTGAACTGGACCGCTGTCGGGTGCCCCGACGGCGTCTGGGAGGACTCCACATACAAGACCGTCGCGATCGCGCTGCAGAACCGGCACCTGGCAGTCGTCACCAAACGGCGTGGGCAATGGCGCGCCGAACTGACCGACGCCGGGAAGTACTACCGGGACAACAACGCCTATCCGTCGCCGTCTCCTGCGGACCGCGCCCCGGATTCGCCTCGATCGAATGCGACTGCCCGACCGACTCCGCAACGGCCCCGCAAACGCCGGCGAAACTCGCAAAGACCTCGGCACCCGCGGACGCCGGCGGGAAGCCACCACGCGTCGGTGCCCGTCGCGCGAGGCCCGTGACCGACCTGCAGTACATCGCCGACGGCGAGGAACGCATCCTCACTGTCGATGCGACGTCCGTCCTCGGCGATCCGGCCAAACTCGCGGACACGCTCGCCGATCACTACCGATGGTCGCCCTCGGAGGCGGCCACCTTCGCTCTCACGGGCCGGCAACCCGAGGTCCTCGTCTACACCGGTTCAGTGTCCATACGCCACCATTCCCAGGTCGCGACCACCCGGGTGACCATGCATCTGGACCCCTCTTTGACGCCGCAGCAAGTCGCCGCGATCTACGGACGACTCAAAGCCAAACTGCAAAGCGAGCGCTCGAACTCCCTTTCCGTTAAGCACTATCGACTCGCGGAACATGTGGGTCCGTACGTTGCAACTTCCGTACACAACCCCCGCGACGTGCGCAGACAGGGCCGCCCTCCCAAGCCAGGTCCCACTGGGCTGGCACAGTTCGTGGACCCGCTCGAAGGACACAGCTGGAGGAGCCTTCGCCGGAGCTGGAACAGCCGCTACGGCAAGCCCGCCGAAGGGCAAGAGCGAACATGGCAGTACGACTCCGACTCGAACTTCATCCGCGATGCCAAAGACGCCCTCGATCACCTGCTCCAGCCTCGTTGGGAGTGGCAACCGCATCACGCCGCCTCCAAGATCAGCGGTGACGTCGGCGAGCCTTCTGATGAAGTCCGCTGATTTCAGCGCGTTCAAGACCTCGCACACGTCTCGGGACGACTATCCACCTGACCGAAGTTGCCCAAAACCATATGTTCGGTGATGATCAGCCGAAGTCAGCTTCATACCGGCAAACCATGGCGCCATCAGACAGCGGCTCCTAGCGTTGGAACGTGTTCCCAGCAACGCGAAGCACCGGCGAAGCACCGTCCTTGGCTGACGACCGACGGCGCCAGAGCGCCGAGTTCTTCCCGGAGGTGGCTGGCCGCTGAGAGCGGCCAACCGGCGTTGGCTCCGAACCGGTGACACTGTCCCGAAGTCTCGGCTGTCCTTGATCGGTTCGATCGTGGCGGCTGACTGATACGAACGTTCGCGTGCCCCCGTACAAAGTCCACGATTTCGGCACCCATGGCACAGGAGCACTTCTAGGATGCCTCTGATGAGGGGCGCCGATGCTGTGTCTCGGTCGCCGGAGCAAGCCCAGTGCGTTGAAGGAGATCGAGAGCGTGCCGAAGAAGCGTTCGTCCCGGCAGAAGGAGGCCGCGCGGCGCCAGGCGTCTTGGGAGCAGCGTCGCCGGCTGGAGAACGAGGAGCGGTTCCGTGAGGAGCATGCGCGTTTGGTGGCCGAGCGATCGGGCGATCCCAGGTTCGTTCAGCGGACACGCGCGGCTGACGGAAGCGTACAGGTGTCATGGCACGCCGACAGCGCCATGGGCGGGCAGATGAACGAAGCCTTCGCCGCCCAGACCGAGGCTTTCCGGGCGAAGTTCGGCCGCGACCCCGGCCCCGACGATCCTCTCTTTTTCGATCCCGACGCCGACGAACCGGTCGCGCTGAGCCGCCAGGGCTTCGATCGGGCTCTGGGCGAGATGGCCGAACGGGCCGCGGAGGTCGGTGTGGATCCCGCGATGATCCACGCGTGGCGCGAGGTCGGCTACATCGTCACCCAGGAGAATCGACACACGTTCTCCGCCGAGGAGGTGCGGGCGTTCACCCAAGCCGTCGCCCGGCACCACGACGAACTCGACGACAAAGACGAGGACTACGACAAGCCCACGCCGGGGGAACTCGCCCGGACCGTCAACGAGGGCATGAGCGCCATCGTGACGAAGATCCTCGACACGCGCGATCCCGACTGGGCCCACAACGTCACCGCGGGCACTGACGCACTCGAGGAGGATGACGCCGGATACATCCTCTCCTTCATGTTCGCAGCCCTCGCCGCCTGGTTGGCCGGCACGCGAGAAAACGGGCTGGGCACTGACGGAGCACGGGCCGTCCTCGAGTGGATCCGCACCGAACTGAGCCCGGACACGGCCGAGTCCGCGATGGTGATGGCCGGGATGATCGGCCATCCCGACGCACCCGACCTCACCGTGGACGAGGCGACCACAAGACTCGATGGGGAGATTCTGGAGGTCATGATCTGGCTGGCCACAGGTTTGGTCGCAACCGCAGGTGCCGGCGACGTGCAATGGATCCGCCGATTCGACGTCGACTCCGGCACAACGAACGATCGGTAACGCATCCAAATCCATCTCGCTGCACACGTCGGCCCGAGGGAGCCCCGGTGGTCCGGCGCCACCGCACGCCCTCGGCGAGCGGGATCGGGCGGGCCCGACTTCGATACCCAGCCTGCTGGCCTCGCGGTCGAGGTGTCCAGGGCATCCGACGTCCACTCGGCGCCCCGCCCCGACATCTACTCGGCATCGATCGGGCGGAGTCGGAAGAAGTCGGTCGGATTCTCGATCGCGGGCCTGACGTACGGCTCCTTGTCGTAGAGATCGAGGTGGCCGGCGCCGTCGATCCAGTGGAGTTCCTTCGGGGTGGAGGCGTTCCGGAACGCCTCCACGCTCGTCCAGGACGTCACCGCCTCGCGTCCGGCGATCAGCAGGAGCGGGCGCAACGCGATCAGGTGACGAGACGGAAGGCATCGAAGATGGCCATGCGGTCAACGCTCGACCACGTGAAGGACTTCGCGGACCGTGGGTGGCGGGCGCGGTCGGAACCGTAGTACTCCCAGCCCTCCACGGCATGCCGGCCCCCAAGTGCGCGAGCCTGCGCGGCCGTGTCGGGAAAGAGCGGGAAGGTCCGGACTCCCTCGCCGCCGGCCTCGGCAGTTCGCGCGGCGGCGGCCTCGACGAGCATGCTCTGGAAGATGGGCGGGTCCTGAACACGGCGCCATCGCGAAACTGGTGGGCGATGTCCACGGCACCGACGGCGGCAACCGCCCTGCTCCGGAGGTCGGACGTCGTCGCGGCCAGGGCGTAGCCACCGAAGGCGCAGATGCCCAGCGCCCCGCTGTCCGCCCGGACGCCGGCCGGTCTGGCCAGGACCTCCCACGGGCAGGCCCGTCCGTACACTCCACGCTGCATCTCCAAGCCCAACGCAGTACAGGCATCCGCCAGTTGCTGCACGCTCATCTTCCGTACTTGCCATGAAGGCGTACCTCGCCAGCCACGACCGCCACCAGGTTCCGCGCCCGCTCATCTTGCTCCATGGATACACGGAAAATCATTCATCTGTCCCATAAAGAGACACCCAGTCTTGCTGATCCAAACCAACTCCTCCGCACCCGGCTCGTTCCGTGCCCTCGCGCGGTGGTTCTTCGCCATTCGTGAGTCACGATGGCCGCTCACGGACTAACGTGCCCGGCACCAGGGACATGGGGGTGGCGGATGGGGCCGGTCGACGATGCTCGAAGGCGGGAGCACGAGATCGAACAGATCAAGTTCGCGGAAGAGCGGGAGCGCCTCAGACTCTCGGGCATCGACTCGCGCCGGGGAGTTCGGATGACTCCCGAGCTCGCCACCTTCGTGGCCGACGTGGCCGGGCGGCTGCCCACACGGAAGCTCGTATCACTGTTCCTGCACATCGACACTCGCAAGGAGAAGGCCGGCCTATTCGGCCGCAAGACACAGTTGGTGCGGGTCTTCGAGGAGGTCGGCAAGGGCTGGGAACTGGCGACGTTCGCACCGGAGACCGGCTACAGCGAACACAGCCTCGTATTGTCCGCGGATGGGCGTCTGTTCGAGGCACGCAGGGTCGACGTAGCATTTCACCGCGGCATCCCCAAGGGAGGCGGGCTGACGTTGGTCCCGACGAGCGAGGACGTCATCGCTCTGACCCCGGATCTGCAATCGCTGTTCTTGGACTACCTGGACTCTCGTACCGCTACCCGAACACAAGACCCCTGCCGACCTCCCGGTTAGCTCCTGGATCGAACAGGTGCGCCGGGCCTTGACCCGCGCCCGCAAACGTCGACGGCGCCCGACCCGCCACGGCGACGAGACCGGGCAGGTGCGGGTCCTGGACGCCCTGGCATCCCACTTGGCGGGTCCTCCACGCGGAATCGCGGGAGGCGGGAGAAATCGCGATGGCGCACGGCGCGGGCGCCGACCGAGCAATCCACGCCCCGTCGGCGGCGAAGCCGCCCGGTCGCCGGAGTCGGGGATTCGCGCCCGCGCCTCGGGACCTTTCCCTCGCCTGCGCGCAGCTCGCGACCAGGACGGTTTCCGCGGCGAACTGAGCGAGGCCGGACTGCCGTTCGTCATGGCCTTGAAGCCGCGGCGGGGAACCTGGGCCTACGGCGACCAGGCCCACACCCCGGTCGACGCCGCCCGCGAACTGTCCTGGGGCGGGCCGCGGGATCCGGGTGACTGGAACGCGGTGATCCGCACCTTCCGCGACGGGCACACCGAGACCTGGTGGGCAGCCGACGCCACGCCGGGCTGGTGGGGCCCGGACGGCACGACCCGACCGGTGGTCGCCACCGCCGACCCGGTGATGCTTCCGAGCAAGGCCACCTGGTACTTCGTCACGAACCTTCCCCGTCCCGGCGGCTCACGCGAGGACGAGGCCCCGTACCCGGCCGCCGACCCGGACGAGATCGTGCGGATCCACGGAATCCGTCATTGGATCGAGCAGAGCTACAAGCAGGTCAAGGTGTCGACGGCCACGTCGTCTATCCACGCGAGAGCCTTGCGCTGTCGGGTAGTGATCGGCTGCGATGGCCTCCTGGTCATGATGGGCCGGCCGGGGGCCTGAAGCGGTCGCGTCTTCGGGAACGTTCAAGGAACACACGGACGCACACTCGGTCCGGAACGGGGGCACTGGGTGGATTCCGGGTCAGGCCTGGCGGGGGTGGTCCTGGCGGACCGCTATCGGCTGGATCGGATGATCGGGCACGGCGGTATGGGCGAGGTGTGGCTGGCCCACGATGGTTCGATTCTGCGGCGCGAGGTCGCGGTCAAAGTCTTACCCGCCGTATCGGGCGAGGAGTCGGTGCGTCGCTTCCGAAGAGAGGCCGCCACCCTGGCCGGTCTCCAGCATCCCGGCATCACCGTGGTGCACGACGCGGGCCACCACGACGGGTATCTGTTCATCGTCATGGAACTGCTGCGCGGCTGTGACCTGTCGCGGCTGATGGCCGATCACCAACGGGGCCTGCCCATCGATCGCGCGCTGGGTCTGTCGACACAGACCGTGGCTGCGCTGAGCGCCGCGCACGATTGTGGTGTGGTCCACCGGGACGTCAAGCCCGGAAACCTGTTCGTGCAGCCTGCGGACCGTGTGAAGATCTGCGACTTCGGCATCGCCCGTACCGCGGACGGCACCACCACGATGACGACTACCGGGCGGGTAATCGGCACCCCGGCGTACATGTCCCCCGAACAGTGGCGGGAAGAGCCGGTGGACGGCCGCAGCGACCTGTACTCCCTGGGCTGCGTCATGTTCGAACTTCTAACCGGACGCTCTCCGTTCTCGGACGCCCCGTCCGTCTACGCGATGATGCGCCGGCACCTGGAACAGCCCCCGCCTCGTCCGCACACTCTCCGTCCCCACGCCCACGGCCGACTGGAGGATCTGATCCTGGCGTTGCTCGCCAAGGATCCCCAAGACCGTCCCGACGCCCCCACCCTGGCCGCAGAGTTGGCCCAACTGGCCGGGCGGAGCCCCGCGGCGTCGGCCGTCCCGACGACCCCCAACCCCCGCGCGGACCGGCAGGTCACACGAACACTGGTCACTGATACACCGCCCGATTCTCCGGCAGACCGGCGCACACCCCCAGCCCCGCAGGTCCACGCACCGTCTCTGCGGCGACACGCCGCCGACGAACCTCTCCGGACTCCCGACGTCGAACACCGCCTCACCTTCGCCGCGCACGCACCCGCGATCTCCCTGGTCTTCAGCCCGGATGGGCGCACCCTGGCCGCCGCCACCTCCGGGAATGTCCGCACCTGGGATGCAGAGACCGGCGAAGCACTGCTCACACTGCGAGTGCCCGGACCCCAATCACAGGTGCACTCCGTGGCGTTCAGCCCGGACGGCCGCACGCGGGCCAGCGCCGCAACCGACCGCAACGTCCGTCTGTGGGACGCCGCCACCGGCGAACCGCGGAACACGCTGCGCCACCCCGGGTGGCCCACGACGTGGGTATTCTCCGTCGCGTTCAGTCCGGACGGCCGCACCCTGGCCGGAGCCAGCGGATTGCTGAGTCGCCATGGCATGATCCAACTCTGGGACGTGCGAACCGGCGAAGTTCGGCTGGAGTTGTCCCATCCCGGTGGGATTCGCTCGGTGGCGTTCAGTCCGGACGGCCACACCCTGGCCAGCGCCAGCAACAACGGCCAAATCTATCTCTGGGACGCGCAGACCGGCGTCCGGCGCCTCGAACTGTCCACCAAACTGACCATCGTCACGCTGAGGTTCAGCCCGGACGGCCGCACCCTGGCCACCAGCCACACGAAACTACGGCGCCGCGCCGCCGACCAGCTCGTTCGCCTTTGGGATACGCAGACGGGACAACCACTCGACGCTTTGGGCGGATACACCAATAACGCGAACGACGCCGGATCCACCAAGGTCGTGAGTTCGATGGCGTTCAGTCCGGACGGCCGCATCCTGGCAGCCACCGCCGACGACGCCAAGGTGTTCCGGTTGTGGAACGCACACACCCGGGAACCGCTGATGACTCTGTCCGGGCCCACGGGGCCGGTCAGATCGGTGACATTCAACCCGGACGGACGCACCCTCGCCGGCGCCGGCAGCGACCGGGTGATCCGTCTCTGGACCGTCCGGACCTGAACCACAGGTCACTGTCGTCTCCAACGGCATCATGGCAGCCTTCGGATCCGCACATCGCAGTCTTCTGGACAACGCCGTCCCCGACATGGAGCGACTGGTCGAGTTTCACGAGAAGGAGACAGGAACGGCCCGAGGCCGGCGTCGTCCCGAGATCCAGGTGCTCAGCCGTTCAGCCGTGGTGCTGATCTGCGCGTCCTGGGAAGCGTTCTGCGAGGACCTAAGGGCTTGCAGATGATTCACACGCTGGTTTGATCTTCATTCGGATTGACGGAGCGCGAGGTGGGCTCGGCTCAGCGGGCCGAGGCGTACGGCACGCGCGCCCTCGATGCCGAGGAGGGCGCGCGTGCCATCAGGGCGCCGAGTGAAGCGGCGCGTCACTGATCCGGATCGTCGGGCGGCGTAGCGGTGTCGTCCGCCTCGGTGGCGGCGGCACTCTTGCCGCTGCCCTTGGCCCGCAGTTTGGCGGCGGAGCGTTCGGCGCCCTTGCGGGCGCTCTTGCTCCCGCGCGGGACGTATCGGGTGGTGACGGTGACGCTGGAGTGGCCGAACAGGAGCTGGGCGGCGCGCAGGTCGCCGGTGCTGTCGACCTCGTTGTAGGCGGCTCCGTGGCGCAGGCCGTGCAGCTTGATCGGCGGCAGGTCGAACTCGCCCACCAAGCGATTGAATTCCTTGGTCACCGAGCTCGGTTGCAGCCAGGAACCGTCCTCGGTGCAGAAGACGACGCCCGTCTCCTTCCACGCGTTGCCCGCGGCCTCACGTTCGGCGCGTTGGGCCTTGCGGTGGGCGCGCAGGACCTTGCCGGTGCCCTTGTCGAAGGAGACGGTGCGCACGCCGGCCTTGGACTTGGGGGCGGACTGCTCGATGGCCCAGCCCAGTTCGACGAGCTGGGTGGACACGTCCAGTTCGCGCTCGTCGAAGTCGACGTCGACCCAGGGCAGCCCGCACGCCTCGCCCCGGCGTAATCCTCGGTGAGCGATCAGGTGCCACATCGAATAGAGCCGGTGTCCGGCCGCCCGGGTGAGGAATTCGATGGTCAGGTCGGAGGTCCAGACCATGACCTTGGCCGGGACGATGCCGGTGCGGCGCCATTCGCGGACGCGTTTGGGCGTCCACTTCAGCGGGTCCGGCTGCTCGCCGCCCTCCAACTCGACGTGGGAGGCGCAGTTGAAGGTGATCTTGCGGTCGGTGATCGCCGCGTTCAGGGCCGCGCGCAGGGTGGCCTTGATGCGGTGGAGCGACGTGGGGCCCGTGGTCTGCCGGAACGGCGGCATGCCGGCGATCTGCGCCTTGAGACCCGCGCGCAGAGCCCGGTTCTCGCGGCCCTTCCAGGGGGTGGCCGCCAGGCGATCCAGCGCCGCGCGGCGCAGGATGTTGCTCTCGGCGATCTCCTCGCTGCGGGCCCGGATCGCGTCGAACATCGCCTCGACGTCCTCGATCTTGAGGCGATCGAGGCGCAGGTGTCCGAGGTGGGGCTTGAGGTGGACGCGGATGATGCTCTCGTAGCGCAGGGCACTGCCGGGGCGGATGCCGTGCCGGCCGCTGATCCACTTGTCGAGCCACGCGCCGACGGTCATGCGTTCGCTGAGGGCCTGGCCGGCGCGGACGCGCCGCAGCACTTCCTTCAGGTCGGGGAAGGGGGACTTGGTGCGGGTGGCCTCGAGCAGCATGTCGGCGACGGTGCGGCGGGCGGGCAGGTCGTCCTTGTCGGGACGGCGAGCAGGGTGCGGGCCAGGTCGAGGTCGTTCTGGGCGTCGGTTGCGGTGGCGTAGCCGCTGCGGCGGAGCTTGCGGCGGGTGCCGTCCTCGGTGTCGGGCAGTTCTTGCTGCAGGGACCAGGTGCCGTGGCGCTTGGACGTCAACTGCGGGCACGTGGAACCGTATTGACGCCCGGTCTCGGGGCAGGTCGTCCGGCAACGCCGGTGCGATCAGGCCGTGGGCGCGCATGTCCGCGCGCAGGGTCCGTAGGGCTTGGCCGTCCTGGAGGAGCATCTCGCCGAACTGGGCGGCCGAGCGCAGATGGTCCGCGCGGCGCGTGGGGTTGAGGGTGGTGGCGGCCTTGCGTTGGTGCTCGCCGAGCAGACGTTGTGAGGTGCGGGCGGTGGTGACGGCGTCAGCGTGGACGCGGAACGCGTCGATGATCGCGCGGGGCGAGCCCTCGCCCGGGGCTTGCGTGAGGGGGCTTTCGTCGGTGAACCAGGCCACCGCCTCCCACACCGGGATGTCGTGGCCGGGCAGGACCTCCACCGTCTCGCGACGGCCGAGAGGGAACAACAGGGTCAGGGGGCCACGTCCAGCGCCCGGGCGACGACAGGCAACTCGGCGACGCCGAACGACGCCCGGCGGCCGGTCTCCAGGTTGCTGATCACGCTGGACGGCACGTCCGCGCCCAGCGCGGTGCACGCCGCGGACAACTGCTGTGCGGTCATCCCGCGTTCCTTGCGGTAGTGGCGCACCTGCGCGCCGAGCAGCGATCGTCTCGACAACGGTACGAACGCAACAACCGTAGGGATCCGGGTATTTCCTGCCTGAAGCGAACGGCATTTGTGAGCACCAGAGTTGCGACGGATCGCCACCGTGGCGCTTCATCGGAAGACCGCCGGAAAAGCAGAACCGCTCTCGTCACGGTCCTGTGAACGCCACTCTCAGGTCTCAGATGCGCTGGCTGCCTAGGGGGTGTCTGACAATTCCGGTCTGATCAGCGAGATTCGGCTGAGCTGGCAATCAGGAGGTGCGCCGAGCGGCCGGGGACTGGGCAGTGGCTACGAACGGCGGGCCAGTAGATGGGCGTCGAGGAAGCCCCGATCAGAGGCTGGATCGTGGAGCAGCCGGGCGAAGGGGTCGAGCCCAGCATCGCCCAGCAGTTCGGCGAGGCGATCCACCGGCCAGCTGTAGGCGGGCGCCACCTTGTGGTCGAACCGGACCGGTTCTTGTCCGTCGGTCCCGAAGAAGGAGACCAGGAGCAGACCGTCCGGCGCCAGGACGCGTACCTGTTCGGTGAGCAGCTCCGGTAGTTCTCCAGGAGGGGTGTGGATCATTGAGTAGTGGGCCAGTACGCCGCCGAGCGCGGCGTCCTCGATCGGCAGGGATTCCATCCGCGCCTCTTGGAAGCGCAGCGCCGGATGGGCCTGCCGGGCGTGGTCGACCATGCCGGGGGCAAGGTCGAGTCCGAAGGCGTCCAGGCCGAGTTCGTGCAGCATGGCTGTCAGATGTCCGGGCCCGCACCCGACGTCCGCTGCCCGCGGGTTGCCCGTCGCGCGCACCAGTTCGGCGAAGGTGCCGATCATGGCCCGGGAGAAAGGTTGTGTCTCCAGCCGGTTTGCGAACAGCGATGCGTACAGCTCAACGACACCGTCGTAGGCCGTCCTGGTCTCGTCCTGATGATTCACCACGGGCAGGACTCTATAGCCGGTCTGATAATTGATCTTGTGGCAGGTCGAGGTGAGCTGACGGACGCGGCATGGAGGCGGATAGAGCCCCTTTTGCCTCATGTGGGCGGACGGGGCCGTCCGTGGCGTGATCACCGGCAGGTGGTCAACGGGGTGCTGTGGCGGCTGCGGACCGGGGCTCCGTGGCGGGATCTTCCCGACCGGTTCGGGCCGTGGCAGACCGTCTACGAGCGGTTCGCCCGCTGGGAGGCGGACGGCACCTGGGCACGGTTGCTGGAGCATGTTCAGGTCCGCGATGACGCGGTGGGCCGCGTGGAATGGACGGTCTCCGTCGACTCCACCATCAACCGAGCCACCAGCACGCAGTGGGCGCCCGCAAAAAGGGGATGCGAACGGGGACGAAGTGGAAGATCCGGGCGGCTCGCAAGCGCGCCAGGCCCTCGGCCGCTCCCGAGGCGGACTGACCACCAAAGTCCATCTCGCCGTCGATGGCCGGGGCCTGCCCCTGTCGATTGTGCTCACGCCCGGCAACGTCAACGACGCTACGGCGTTCGGCCAGGTTCTCGACGGCATCCGCGCCCCGCGCCTCGGCACGGGCCGCCCGCGCACGACACCGGATCGTGTGCTGGGTGACAAGGCGTATTCCAGCAGGTCCATCCGTCATCTGCTGAGGCGCCGGGGCATCGCTGCCACGATCCCCGAGCGCCGCGACCAGGCGGCGAACCGCCGCCGACGCGGAGCCCTCGGCGGCCGGCCGCCGGCCTTCGACAAGGTCACCTATCGCGACCGCAACGTCGTCGAACGATGCTTCGCCCGCCTCAAGCAGTTCCGCGCGATCGCGACCCGGTTCGACAAGCTCGGCGACCGCTACCGTGCCGGAGTTGTCCTGGCTTCCTTGATCCTCTGGCTCCGCGAGTCCACGGGTGATCATTTGTCAGACAGGCCCTAGGAGCCGCTCACGGTGGCCCCACGCCAAGCTCAGCAAGGCGGCCCCGGCTGGTTGCATTCGCTCCCGATGCAGCAGCCGCTCGACATGCTGCTCAGTAAACGGAGTGCCCAGGCTGGCACCTGTGCCGTCCTCGACCACCACGTGTCCCTCGCTGTTGCGGGGGGACATCTGCGCGAACATGTCGTCGAAGAGGTCGGCGTCGATCACGACCACGGTCAGCATGTCCGTCACAAAGGTGAGAGGGTCCATTCCGAGGCCGAGCCAGAACGCTCCGATGCGGCCGTCTTGGCGGGCCTGGGTGAGGTCGGCGTAGAAGGGCCACGTCGGGTAGTCGATGGGGGCCTTGTCGCTGCCGTAGTCCTCGGTCTTGCCGAGAAGTTCCTCCGCCAGTTCGCGCGTGATGGCCTTCCACAGGTCGAAGTCGTTCTCCTCGTTCCAGGTCGCGTCGTCGGACGGCTGGAACACGCCCACCGGCATGACTTGGTGAAGACCTCCGCCGCTCGCGACTTTTGCGGGGTCACGCCAGTGCACCAGGAATTGGGCAGCGCCCGTCCGGCGGTCGAGGCGGATCGTCAACGTGCTGATCGCCGTCGTGACGAGCCGGCGCGTCAGGTCGGTGGGGTCGCCCATCGCATCCCGAAACGGCGTCCCCACGCGGGAGGGTGCCGACATGGAGGCTGCGGCGAACTCGTGGGCCGCCGCCTCGCAAATATCGATCACTCCTGCGAAGTAGCTGCTCGACCCGAACGTGAGCGTGGGTGCTCCGGCGGCCGTGTCCACATCCAGCAGGCGATAGCAGGAGCGGTCTTCGAACAGCCGCGGACGCGCCAAGTCGGCGACGGCCTCGGAGTACCGCAGGATCGTCGTCCCGTCGTCACGGCGCGGCCGTACGGCAGCCAACTCGGCCTCGGTGCCATCCAGTCCGGGACGATCGCGCGACGCCGGGTCGCGGAGCAGCCGCACCGCCTCCAGCGGCACGGGCCCGTCCGCGATCCAACCCGGCCGGGTGAGCAGTCGCAGTCGACGGGTCTGCTCGTCCGCTTGGCCGAGGACTTCGTCCGTGAGAGCGAACCGCTGCTCGTTGAGGTGCCCTCGTACGGCCAACCAGGCTTCCTGGGACTCCTGCGGCGTGTCGTCGCGAACGAGCGGGGACGGGTCGGAGTCCACGGAATGCCCTTCATTCGACGGACGAACTCGTGGTGTCGCGCGATCTCATCCGCCCAGGAGGAGGTCACGGTGACGCCAGCTCAAAGCCAAGCACGCCGCGCCCGGTGGCGCCATGGGTTCGTGATCGAGGAGGCGGCGAACGTTCTCCTCGGTGAACGCAATGCCGGGGGCGGAGTCGGCTCCGGGCGGCCAGTGCGCGACGACGTTGCCTTCGTCGTTCACGTCGACGGCCTCGCCGAAAAGGTGATCGAAGACGTCGGCGTCGAGGACCAGGACCGTGGGGAACGTCGCAGCCAACGTCAGGGCGTCGCAGCCGATGCCGAAGCAGAACGCTCGGGCGGCACCCCGTGTGCGGGCCTTGCCGAGGGATCTCAGGAGCGGCCAGTCCCGGACGGTCAAGGCATGGCTGTCGCTGCCGTCGCTCTCCGGTGCGCCCAGCAGCTCTTCGTCCAGCCCCCGCACGATGTTGCGCCACAGGCCGAGGCCGGCATCCGGGTTCGGCATCGTCATGTGCACGCTTCCCGGCTGGAACCCCCCTGCGGGGATGACACCGTACTGCCCTCCCGCCGTCGCCACGCGCTGCGGGACCACGCCAGTGGAGGATGAAGGCCGTAGGGACCGTCGAACGCGCTACGGAACGGCAGCCGGGCCCAGGTGGGGTTCCCAGCGTCGCGCTGCGCGGCGAGCGCGAACCCGTGGCCGATACCTTCGCTGACGTCCACCTTGTCGAAGTACGCCGTCGCGGCGAACGAGAGAGTGGCCCGTTCCCAGTCCACGGCGGTGACGCGATAGCTGGGGCGGTTCTCGAACAGCCAGGGCCTGTCGAGGTGGCGAATCGCGCTGCTGTACTGGCGAAAGTACCGCCCCGGCGCATACGGCGGCAGAACATGGCGGGCCTGCTCGGAGCCCCCGTCGGGTCCGGTTCGGTGGTGCGGACCTTCCGGCCGCGGACGGCGCCGGAGAGCCCGGCATCCTTCATCAGCCGGGCAACGGTGCATCGGGCGACGTCGGTGTGGCCGCGGCGCTTCAACTCGGCCCAGACCTTGCGGACTCCGTAGACGCCGTAGTTGGTTTCGTGGACGTTCGCGATCAGGGCGGTCAGTTCCGCGTCGCGAAGGGATCGTGCCGAGGGAGTGCGCTTCTTGTGCGCGTAGTAGGTGCTCGGGTGGATGCTGCAGTCGTGTGCGATGAGCACGGTGCAGATCGGCTCGACTCCGCCGAAGCGGTCCCGGTGCTCGTCGATGAAGGCTACGAGCGTGTGTGTGGCCGGTCGAGCTCGGCCGCGAAGAAAGACGCCGCCGCCTTGAGGATCTCGTTCGCGCGCTTGAGTTCGGCGTTCTCCTTTTTCAACGCCTTGAGTTGCGCGGATTCCTCCGTCGTGGTCCCGGGCCGGTGACCGGCATCGACCTCCGCCTGGCGTACCCAATGGCGCAGCGACTCGGGTCCCACATCGAGCTTGGCGGCGATCGATCGGATCGCCGCGTGCTCGGACTTGTACTGGTCACGGGACTCCAGTAGCAGGCGCACGGCCCGCTCCTTGAGGTCCCTTGGATAGTGCTTCGGCATGATTCGTCCGATTCTCTCAAGAACCAGAGTCTCGATCAAACTCGGAGCGGTTCATCCGTGTGTTGATACTTGTCCGGTGTCCTGTCCAGGCTTTCAACGAGCGACGGCAGGACCGTTCGAGCTGCTCCCTCGGGCAATCTGTGCCCGAGGGCCGCCAATGCTCCAAGAGCCTCGACGGCGGGCCCCTTGGCGGAGTGGCGCGATGTCGAATCGTTGATGACGAGGTCGGCGAGTCGGTTCGCGACGGCATCCACGCAGCCGTCGGGAATCAGGTCCGCCTGCCCCTCCGCGGCAGCAGCGGCAGCGCGGCACACCCAGCCTGCCTGAGCCTCCAACAAGCCCCGGATGTCCACGTAGGCGGTCACCGCAGATGCTGCGGCTCGAGCGTCCTCGGACCGTCCGGCCAGGACCAAGTGGCGAACCGCTAGATCTGGGCGCTTCATCTTGACGAACACCTCGCCGTAGCGGCCTCGAGCGAGGAGCTCGTCGGTCAGGGCACCCGAGATCCTGTCGTGCCAGAGCCAGTGACGCGTTTCTCGCAGCGCTCTCCTGGGCTTCCCGTCGAGGAGGGATTCGAGGGCGGCCACAGCAGGGTCGAACGAGGGAGGGATCAGACCGCTACCCGAGCCGACGGTTCGCGCCGCCGTCATCGCCCGGACGGAAGCCTCCAGCCCGAAACCGAAGCGGTCGGACAGGTACGAGATGGAGCGCAGCGCGTCGCGAGCGTCTCCGGCCAGTCCTTCGCGGGTGGTCGCCATCACGGCCCGCCGGTATGCGTCGATCGCGTCGACACCGAGGTCGGCCCGCGCCAGGGCCCGTCCCAGTCTCATGTGGATCAGACCGGCGAATCGCTCCGGGATATATCCGTTCAAGGCTCGCCTTTCCAGTTCCTGGAAGGCAGCCTGTGGTGTCGCCCCGTTTCGGACGGCGAAGTCGGCCAGGCAGCATTGAAGGCGCACGCGGTGCTCGGGGGACGACCCGAGCCCGTTCGCCCTCGCAGCCAGAGATTCTAGGCGGCCGATGTCATCCCGTGGATCCTCGTCGACCACCACCTGCTCGGCTACCGCGAGAGTCAGCCGGGCCGCGAGCGGACTGTCGGCTTCGATCAGGTCAGCCAGAGCTTCCGCGACGGGATCCAGGTCGTAGCCGACCATGAACCAGTTCTCCACGGCCGTGAGTACTTCGTGTACTCGAGACGCCGTAGGACCGGCGCCCGGGGCCAGGTCGCGGGCCCGGTCGAGTTCGCTGAGCATCCGCTCACCGGATTCGTATCGATCAAGCAGGATCCCGGCCGAGACATCAAACGCCAGAGCTGGCTCCCCGGCCGCTTCGAGCAGTTCGCGGCGTCGTACGGTGAGTTGGTCGGCGTGGGTCGGGAAGGCGGTCTTCCTCAGCTCGGCCACCAGTTGGCCGACGAGTTCGGCGGCTGCCGCGGGTTGTGCGGCTGCTTCCTGTTCGGCACGTCGCAAGGCCTCGGACAGGCCCATGTGTTCCAGCGGGTCGTTGAGCAGCGCGTAGCCGTGTGGGAGAGCGGATGGCCCGGGGGGTTCGACGCCGCACATGGCCTGCGCCCATGCCGGGCCGAACACTCCGGCAACAATGCTCGGCCGCTCCTGCAGGGCCGGCGACAGACGTCGCCCGTCGTAGAGTTCGACGTCGAGGTCGCCCAGATATTCCCTCTGGAGTGCGAAGAGTTCGTCCTCGACTGCGGTGTCCTGGTCCTGCCAGCACGTGGCCAGGACGAATCGCCCGGCGTAGTCCTCGACAGCCTTGCGCAAATCGGCCGGGTTGAAGGTTTTGACGCGCCTGACCTGGTAGACGTGCGTTTCACCCGCTCGCCGCCCGACAAGGTCCAGTCCTCCCTGTTCCTGGCCTGAACGTCCGTATGCACGGATGGTGTTCATTCCGTCGATGAGCCAGACAACCTCCGCGACGACACGCTCGAAAACCGGAGGCGTCAGCTCGAGGAACGGAAGACAGTCCGGCCGGGCCATGGGCGGTGACAACGGTTCGGTCTGCCGCCTGCTGATCAACTCGCCAAGGCTGACTTCGTCGCCGCCCCGCAGCAGCGTTTCAGGCATGGCTGGTCCCTATCACCTCGACAACGGGACTTCATTGTGACGGCTCCGGCCGTCGCTCGCGCTCCGAGCTGGCTTGCTTCGGGTGTCACCGGATTGCTGGCCCTGCCAGCGTTCCGGTCTTGCTTTCGCCCAACTTCACCAACCGTCGGTTGTGGTCTCGGCGCGGAGCACGCCACAGTCACGCTGGACGCCTTGTGATCAGTATCTGCGGGTCGGGAGCAAGAGACAGGTCGGTCGCTCGACTTCATGGTCAGGGCCGTGTTACGCCAAGATGCGCCGGACAGCACCTGTCCCGAACTCCGCGAGGTAGAGGTCGCCAGACTCCGAGGTTGCGAGCTGGCCGGGGTGGCGAAGTCCCTTGTGCAGTTCGACAATCCGTTCCCCCCTGAGCACAAGGAGTCTTCCCTCGTCGAAGTCGCTGAGCGCGATGTCGCCATTGATCCAAGCCACACCGTTCAGGCCTGCCAGAGCATGTCCGGCCAGCAGGTCAATCGGAGCGAGGGCAGGCGTATCAAGGGACACGCGCCACAATCGGTTGGCGAGGCATTCCGGCGCGTCCCTGTCCGGGGAACACAGCACGAGCAGTGATCGGTCTCTGCGGGCCAGAGCAATGGGCCGGCCGGGAACAGTCGCCAGAGCGAGCGCTGAGCCGTCCATGGTCCATCGCTGAAGCTCTCCCGTGTGCACGGCAACGATCAACTCCGCGTCGTCCCACACGAACGCCATCGGGAACACGGCCCGTTCCGGCCACGGTCTGACGAAGGTACTGCGGCCGTAGCCAGCGCTGTGATGGAGAACGAGGATGCCTAGTTGTTCGGGGAGCCGAACCGCGAGTTCACCGTCACTGCGAGCGGCCAACGTGTCCGTGCCAACGTTCGGCAGCAGTTGAGTGGGCACCGCGGCGATCAGGCGGTAGACACCATCTCCTCCTACTCGCCATAGCTGCCGACCCCGGGTGCTCACCACAAGGCCTTCGGGAGTCCAAGCAATACCCGAGACTGGCGGCAGCCCTGACAGATACGTCGAGATCGCACCGCTGGGGTGGGCTGCGACCTCCACACTCGCCTCTGCGGAGCAGCCATCGTGGAGGCATCTGAGTACGGCCGTTCCGGGGTCCTTCGCGAAGACGCGGCCGCCCGCGAACATAGCAACCTTCTCTGAATCCGTCTCGACTCGTGGATCTTCCAGCGGCGTCGTCCAGGTTGCTGTTCCGTCGGTGAAGTGACCCATGACGCGTAGCGGGATCTTGTCTTTGGGACGCAGCGACAGGTGCGGCGGTTCGATGGAGATCTTCATGAGCCGCTCGGGGTGGGCCGGCGCCACGGGTTGCCCGTCAAAGACAAGGCTGTTCTCGTACACCTTGCGTGGTAGGCCACCTGGAGTTTCGCGTGCCCACACCGGCCCAGTCCCGCTGCCGGAATTGACCCAATGCTGAGCAACATAGTGGCCGACCCGGTAGCTCTCCTTCGTCACGACAAGGCGCTCCCCGGTGACTCCTGCCTCCAGCAACGCCAACCGGACACCGGACCATTCGAGTTGCCGCTCCCCCATCGCGTCCGCGTACAGCGGGAGGCCTACCTCTATTACGCGATACCAGTTCGTCTGGCCCGGGTCGAGGGTGATCCACACCGTCTGGGCAGGCCCCTGGCGAGTCCCCTCCACCAGGTGAATGCGATGCTCCCCGGCGGGCACTCCGCCCACATCGACAACCAAGGTGCCTGCTTGGTAGCTGACATTGTCCAGTCGGGTCCGCTCATCGAGCCATACCTGTGCCTGGCTCCCGGCGCGCTCGGTCCACAAGGTGAGAGTGGCGCCCTGATCGTGTCGGTATCCGCGCACGGCCGGCGCCCGGTCGACGTCACGATCCAGCAGGTCCAAGAGTGAACTGGCGTGCGCAAGTAGCCGAAAGCACTCGCGACGCGAGCGACACGGAAGCAGCGGCCGGTCCTTGTGGGAGCGATCGCCCTTGAAGAGTCCGATGGCCCCCGCAAACAGTTCCACCAACCGGTGCTTGTCCTGCTCCCGCTCGGAGACCCGGATCGGGTTCTTCTTGTCTCGGAACGCGGCCGTGACGAGGTCGTTCCCGATCGCCTGGCTTCCGGCGCGATGCTGCACCTCGTGCTCGAGTCGCCGAAACGCCGCGAAGATCGCGTCGTCGAACCGGTCCGCGCGGAGGAGGTCGCCACACGCCTCGACAACCTCGGGGCGGAGAAAGGTCAGTTGGACATCGAGTTCCCCACCTGGGGATGGGGTCGGAGCAGTTCCAGGTTCACCATGCGCCAGGAACACGGGTTTGTGGTAATGGATATTGGTGACGCTTCCCACGATCTCGAGGCGCTCGCGCTCCGCATCGTCGACGTAGGTCAACAGTTGCTCAACGCTGCTGATCCTGCGGTAGGGACGGATGCCGCGCCGGTTCACGAACCACTTCCACAACCAGGGTTCTTTTGGCGATCGGCTGCCTCCCTTCCACAGGTTCGGCAGCATGTCCGCCAGTAGATACAAACGGCCCATCAGGTCGCGGGCCTCGGCAACTTCACGGGTTGGCTGTTCGAGACCACCCCCTGATGGGTCCAGCGGCAGCCCGGAGTCGGAGGCGAATTCGGCGCTTGCGGCAACGACTGCCTCCGCATCGTCTGTCGTCGCCGCCTGTTCCAGTGCGACGGTCCGCTCGACGAGTTCAGTCAGCCTGGCCAGATCATCCAGACCCCCATCACAAGCGGCCACCCCTCTGAGGGTCAACCGAACCTCGTCGTTGTCGGAGTACCCGTGCGCCTGCCAGGGTTTGCCTATGTAGCGGGGGCTGAGCGCAACCAAAGCGGCTTGGGCATCTTCGATACCCAGCTCGCGGTCGGCCCGCAGGTCCACAGCTGTGAAGGTCGGCCACGCTCCGCGCTGGCCCATCAACTCGTAGATGGTCTGCAGGAGAACCCGGTCTGCTTCGCTCATGGCATCGTCGTTCACGCGATGATTCTCGCGTCCAACTTCGTTCCAGCACGCGGACTTTTCAGGAAGCGTTGCCTACACCGCCTGGCCAAGGACAAATTCTCCGTGAGTCGTATGTGGCAAGCCGGGGATCACGATGCCCGAGCACGACTGGGATGCCTGCTCTGAGTTCTTCTTCCAGGACCATGACGTCCTGTGGCTCTACGACTCCAAGCACACCGGCGTTGAAGCCCCATCCCATCCACTCAACCAGACCCCCGGCGTCGGCGACGCGCAACCACTCGTGTGGTTCGAAGACTTCGACAACGTCAGGCGGCACGACCCAGACCGTGGCTTCCGGTAGGCCCGACTCGGGTCGTCGAACTCCGACACGGACCCGCTGGGCCCGGACAAACGCGCAACACCAACGCTCGTACGCTGTGGACCAGTTGTGGACCACACGCCATGCACGAAATGACACGATATACTGGAAATCGAACGTCGTATTGGGCAGCAAAGTGCCCCTGACCTGCAGAAAAACCCCATCTCCTTGACTGGGGGTCAAGGGGTCGCAGGTTCAAATCCTGTCGTCCCGACGGTGTTCAAGAGGCGCTGACAGGGGCAAAAGCCCAGGTCAGCGCCTCTTGCAGGTTTAGACCACTTACCGGTTGGAAGAGATCCCGAAACCCTCTTGGGAACCACTTGGGGACCAGCCGGGGTTCAAATGCACCTGAAGCGCCTCCGAAGCGCTGGTCACCAACCGCAGTTCCGGGTGCAGATATCGCTGCGTCGTCGAGAGCGATCCGTGCCCGGCGATCTTTCTCAGCACGTGCACCGGGACCCCCGCATCGGCCATCCATGTCAGCCCGGTATGCCGCAATCCGTGCCGGAGCAGGAACTCGTAGCCCTGCGCGGCGACTACCTCGTCCCAGTGGGTCGCGTCCCGCAGGATCGCGGTGGTGATCCGCCCTCCGCGCGGCCCGGTGAACAGCCGCGTCATCGGGTCGGGGTCGGGCCCGGCGAGCGCAATCCGGTGGAGCACGAGCGGGCGCACCTGCGGGATGATCGGCACCCATCTTCGGCGCTTGCCCTTCGTGCCCTTGTCCACGAGGCCCCCGGGGGAGGTGGTGGTCTGGCGACACAGGTTCCACATCCACGTCGTGGTGTCGATGTCCTTGATCCGCACCCCGGACACTTCCCCGATGCGGGCCGCGGTGCAGCCGGCGAATCGGACCACGTCACCCCACCCGCGGTAGCGCCCGTGCGAGCGGGCGACGAGGGCGTCGGCCAAGCCGTCGAGCGCCGCCCAATCCCTCAAGGCGAGCGCTCGGGGGTTGTCGAGCTCGTCCTCGGCCGTGCGGTAGGAGTGCTGCCGGCCGGTGACCCGGGCCGGGTTCGTCTCGATCAGCCCGTCCCGCTGGGCCTGTTGCATCACGCGCACCAGGATCGCGATCGTGTTCTTGACGGTCGACAACCCCGCCCCGTCCTCGCTCCACCCGTACACGGCCCGGTCCACCGCACCGCACCGCAGGTGACGGTGTGCACAGGCAGGTGTCCCAACCACGGTTTCACCCGCAACCGCCACCCGGCCAGATACGGATCGGTGGTCTTGCGCTCCAGCCCGCACATGGCCATGTCCATGACCAGGTCGCCGTATTCGCCCAACGGCATCACGGCCATCGCGGGATCCACGCCCGCCGCGGCCAACCTCTTCAGCCGCTCGACCCACGCCTCCGCCTCGTCCTGTGTGTCGTGGGCCTCAGAGACCGACAACCGTCCCCGACCCGCCGGATCGACCCACCGCAACCGGGCCCGGAACGGCGTCGGCCGGCCTTCACGAAACTCGATGTCGGAGGGCAGGTTGAGGCCAACGGCCGGTATTCGCGGCGGTGGCATCAGGCGGCCACCTGCGGATCCGCTCGACGACCCGCCAACCACGCCTCCACATCGGCCACGCTGTAGGCGGTCGTCCGTGCCGAGAGCGGCACGAACGGCGGCCCCTGCACCGGCTTCCCCGTCCGCCACCGCCGCAATGTCGACGGATCGACGCCGAGCAGCTCGGCGACCTCCTCGGTGGACTACCAGCCGCCCTCCAACATCCCCGCCCCGGCCATCTCCCGCTCCACACTCTCCGGCCGAATCCGCCTCCGATGCAGATGACGCACCAATACCACCCCTGTCCTTACCCGTCGTTCCACATCAGCCCGTTATGGATGCATGCTTCCGAAGCGCACGCGCGCTCCGCTCCAACGATTCGGTCGATCGCTCGCGCCGTCGACCGACGCGAGCTCCATGAGCCACACGGGCCCTTCGCGATGTACTCCCGCGAACCACCTTCACCGAAGGCGGCGTCGCATCAAGCCGACAACTCCCCCACGCGCCGCAACCACCCAGAGCGCAGCTCACCGACCCGGAGAACCGCCCGCTCCCCCTCCAGGCGACCGTCGCAACGGCATTGACGTGTAGGGCCTTTCACGCGCCGGACGCCTCCGTCACGACCCCGTCGTCCACATGAGCGAGCCCGGCGGGAGGCACGGGCGGCTGCAGTCCCCGATCGCGCATCCGCACCCGCAGATCGCGCAACGCCAGGACGTCCTCGAACGCCAACCGCTCGTACTGCGCAGCAACCCGCCCCAACCGCTCGTGCTCCACCGGATCGAGATTCACGGTCGCCGGCCGACGCCGATCCTGCGCCAACCGCCCCGACGCCAACGCCGCCTCGACCCCGACCGCGTGCTGCCGAAAAGCCTCGAGCCGCCCACGCGGCGAATCCGAAGGCGGCAACTCCGACAACGCCGTCTCCCCCGTGAAGGCCGCAAGCGCATCCCACGTATCGACGACAACGCCAGGGGTCGGCGAAACCGTGGCAACCTCACCCACGGGGAACAGGAGGCTGATCGCCGGCACCCCCAACGCCTGCGCCAGGGTCACCAGTTCGGTCACATCAAGCGACTCCCGCCGCCCGATCTCCGGATTCGCCAACACCCCACGCTGCATCTCCACACCCAGCGCGGTGCACGCGTCCGCGAGCTGCTGCGCACTCATCTTCCGCGCCTTGCGATGGCGCCGCACCTCCCCCGCGACCGCCGCCGTTACCCCGGGCCTGTTCTTCATCGAACTCGCCGGCGGATACGAACTCGACGCCACCGACTTCGCCGACCCATGGGTCCGGGGACTACGGGAGATGGTCGTCGCACTCGTCGGCTGGGACAACGACATCACCTCCTACAACAAGGAGCTGTACCGCGCCACCCACTACGGCTACCCCAGCCTGCAGAACCTGATCACCGTCCTCGCCCACCACCACACCTGGCCCACCGAACGCGCACTCGCCGAAGCCACCGCCATGCGCGACCAGGTCATGGAACCCTTCCTCCGCCTCCACCACCAACTCCACACCCACGCACACGAAAACCTCCGCCGCTACCCCGACGGACTCACCCAATGGGTACGCGGCTACCTCGACTGGAGCAGCCACACCCCCCGCTACTCCGACCCCCACACACCCAACGACCACCGCACCACACAACCCGACTTCACCATCACCGCCCCCACCCACACCAAGCACCCCCGGGCCCCACGCCCCCCACGCCCCCCACGCCCCCTCACCATCCCAACCATCGCGTACTGGTGGGAACTACCGACCAGCCGGGACTGACAGGCACCGCACCAGAGCCACCCATGACTCCCGGCCGGATCCCACCGAGCACACCGGACCGACTCACCGATCTCGTTCGGGTGACGATTCGATCCGTCGGGTGAGACACCTGAAGGATCATCGGCTCCATGGGCAGCGCCTAGCCAGGGCGTGTCTCCCTGACGCCTCGCTGAGCGGGACGGATGGACGCATGTGAGCGGCTGCCGGACACGCCGGAGGCACGCACATCTATTGACTGATTACCCTCCGTGAATGAATGATCACCAAGTGTTCCAGCTGACCGGCCCATTTTTGTGGGCCTCGACGACAGGGCACATCCATGTCTTCTGCCATGCGTGCGACGAACTCCCCAGTGGCACGGCGGCTGGCCGCCGCGGCCGTCGCGCTGGGCAGCTGCCTGGCGCTCGCCGGACCTGCGGGCGGTGCCGGCGCGGCTCCGACCGACCCCGTACCGACCGTCTTCTTCGGCGACTCCTACACCGCCAACTTCGGCATCGCCCCCGTGAACAACCAGGACAGCGAGAGGGGCTGGTGCTTCCAGGCGAAGGAGAACCATCCCGCCGTCGCCACCCGGAGCCTCGCGGACAAGGGCATCACGCTCGACGTCCAGTCGGACGTCTCCTGCGGAGGCGCCCTCGTCCACCACTTCTGGGAGAAGCAGGAGCTACCCTTCGGCGCCGGCGAGCTCCCGGCGCAGCAGGACGCGCTCAAGCAGGACACCCGGCTGGCCGTGGGCAGCATGGGCGGCAACACGCTGGGCTTCAACCGCATCCTGAAGCAGTGTTCCGACGAGCTCCGGAAGCCCTCTCTGCTGCCGGGAGACCCGGTGGACGGGGACAAGCCGGCCGCCAAGTGCGGTGAGTTCTTCGAGACCGGTGACGGGAAGCAGTGGCTGGACGGTCAGTTCGATCGGGTCGGTTGGGAGCTGGAGGAACTGCTCGAGCGCATCGGCTACTTCGCCCCCGACGCGAAGCGCGTCCTGGTCGGCTACCCCCGCCTCGTGCCCGAGGACACCACCAAGTGCCAGACCGCGGCGCCCGGTCGGACGCAGCTGCCGTTCGCCGACATTCCCCAGGACGCCCTGCCGGTCCTGGACCGGATCCAGAAGCGGCTGAACGACGCCATGAAGAAGGTCGCCGCCGACGCCGAAGGCGGCGCCGACTTCGTCGACCTCTACGCCGGCACCGGCGCCAACACGGCCTGCGACGGCGCCGACCGGGGCATCGGCGGCCTGCTGGAGGACTCCCAGCTCGAACTCCTCGGCACCAAGATCCCCTGGTACGCGCACCCCAACGTGAAGGGCCGCGACATCCAGGCCAAGCAGGTGGCCGACAAGATCAAGGAGGTCCTCAACCGGTAGGAGGGGACATGGCCCGGCGGCCGTCCGGGGGTGCGGGGCCGAATGCCGACGCGGCGCAGGTGATGGACCGAAGTCCGGAACCGCCGGTCGTCTGCGGCTCCGGATGTGAATGGCGGCAAGGTGGAGTGCGGCCTGGTAGGCGATGGCGAGTTTGTCGGTTCGCATGGCCGGGCCGCGCCACTGCTCGAGCCGATCGATGCAGCGTTCCACCGCTTTGCGCTGCTTGTACGCCTCGGCGTCGAAGGCGGGCGGCCGACCACCGGCGCATCGACGTGCTCTTTGCCCTGCTTCGCGACGGCGCCCTCTACGAACCACCAACAACCGTCGCGGCTTGACGAAGACCATCGGGGCACCTTTTCCTGGCTCCAGAGGCATGCTGATGGGCCCGGCAGACGGTGGAGTCCACCGAGACGGTCCAGCCGATGTCGTCACTACCATCCGCGACTCCCGACACCGCAGCCAGGATCCGCTCCCAGGTTCCGTCCACCGCCCATCTGATCAGTCGTTTGTGTGCGGTCCGGAACGGTCCGAGTTCATCTGGGAGATCGCGCCAGGGCGAGCCGGTCCGTACTTTCAGGCAATGGCCTCAAGGGTGCGGCGGTGATCAGCCCATCGCCGCCCGCGGGCCGGATCGACCGGCATCAGCGGCTGGATTCGAGCCCACATCGCATCAGAAATCACTAATCGGACAGAAATATCCGATCAACGGGCCGGCTGCTCAAAGAGACACTGCCTGGGACAGGGGCCGGCGATGAGACACCAACCGCCTGAGACACGTGAACTGGTTGTGGCCCCGGGCGACGGGACGGTCCGGTTGCGGTCTCGGCGTGGTGTCGATGTATCCGCCACGTATCCGGAATCGGCTGGCCTTGGCGATGGGCTGGGCTCGCGGGCGGTGGTCCTGGACGGCGAGGTTGTTGCCCCGGGCGGGGACGGCATGCCGGACTTCGGCCTGTTGCAGAGACGCATGGGCGTGGGCGACGCCCGTCGCGCGACCGCGCCGGCGGGCGTGGTGCCGGTGCGGTTGATGAGTGGAGTACGCACGGGTTCGCCGTAAGGCCACGCGCTCGCGTGTAGCCGTGTTTGGGCTGGTGGGCGGGGTGATGTTCGAGGGTTCATCAGGTCGTTTGGGATTTCCGCGATCACACGCGGATTCTGCGAGTGATCGCCGTAATGTGCGCGCTTGTGGTGGATTCCGAAACCCGACATCCGACGCTCGCGACGTCGGCCGACCCGGTCCACCTGATGCGGCTGTTCGGCATCCGCGCGGGCACTGCGGTCAAGTAGTCGCGGGATCTTGGTGATCCTCGGTCGACACTCGCCCGTGGAAGGCGAACCGCAGAGGGTGCGCGGCAGACTTCCTCGTACTGTTGGCGGCCCGCTCCGCTGCCCACAGCGCCGGAACCACCTGGGCAGGGGCCTGGCGCGCCGCGCATGCGTGTGGTGGCCATCGTGTGCCTCAATCAGGCGTATCACAGCGGTTCGGTCGACTGTTCATAGCTGTTGGAGTTGCCGCGTGGCCGCTCCATACCCGCTCGCGGTGTGTCGAGGTGGAGTCAGGCCCGTGCTGCGGGTGTGGGGGCAGCGGTGCCCGGGTGGGGGCGGGGGGTCGTGGTGAGGACTGCCGCGGTGGCGGCGATCAGGAGGGAGACGCCTGCGGAGATCCACCACACCGTCTCGTAGGCGGTCTCGGAGGGGAACCGGCCGCCCTTGACGGTCATGCTGGTCAGTACGGCGGCGAACACGGCTCCGGAGAGGCTGCCGCCGAGGGTTTTGGCGGTGCTGTAGATGCCGGTGTCGACCCCGGTGCGGTCGGCGGCGCTGGAATCGAGGACGAGGACGGGCAGCATGCTCAGTCCGAGGCCCAGGCCGAGGCCGAGCGCGACGTCGGCGACGATGAACTGCCACGGTTCGCCGTGCGCGAGGGCGAGGAAGACGAATCCTGACGCTATGGACGCGCTGCCGACTACCAGGACCGCGCGGGAGCCGATGGCACGGGCGATGCGTGGTGCGAGCGCCGATCCGAGGAACGCGCAGAGCGCGGCGGGCAGGAGCATCCAGCCGATGGTGAGGGTGTCGTAGCCGAAGCCGTAGCCGAGCTTCTTGGGCGGCGCGGCCAGGAACAGTGCGGCGGCGGTCTTGGAGGCGTACAGGGTGACGCCGAGAATGAGGGCGGCGGTGTAGACCGGCCAGAGGCTGCGGCGGGTGGCGGTGCGGATGTCGACGACGGGGTGTTCGACGCGCAGTTCGACCATGACCCAGGCGGCGAGCAGGATGGCGGACGCGGTGAACAGGGCCAGGGTGTCGGGCTGGTTCCAGCCGTGGTCGGCGCCGCGGGAAAAGCCGAGCATCAGGGCCGCGAGGCCGCCGCTCAGCAGTGCGGCTCCGGCCCAGTCGACACCGCCGGGCGCGCGCGTGTCGGTGTCGGGCACCAGCACGAAGGTCAGGGCGGCGCAGACGATGGTGGCGATCGCGGGCACCCAGAGGATGGCGTGGACGTTCGACAGCGCTTCGCCCAGCAGTCCGGAGGCGACGAACCCGATGCCGGTGCCGCAGGTGAGCGCGCCCACGAGCATCCCGACGGATTTGCGGGCGCCCTCGGCGGTGAGGCGCCCGCGGACCAGGCCGATCTCCAGGGGCAGCAGCGCGGCGAGTGGGCCTTGGAGGACCCGGCCGAGCAGGAGGACCTCGAAGGACGGGGCCCAGGCCACCAGGACCGAACCGGCCACGACGCAGACCATCGCCACGCGCAGCAGCAGTCGGTGGCCGTACAGGTCGCCGAGGCGTGCGAACAACGGGACGCAGACGGTCGCGGCGACCAGTTGCACCGCGCCGATCCAGTTCAGGTCGCCGGTGCCGATGTGCAGGTCGGTGCCGAGTCTGGGCAGCAGCGGCGGGATCATGCTCTGCACGACGCCGCTGAGCAGCTCGACGACGACCAGGAATCCGACTACTGCTGCGACTCGCCCGGTGCCCGGTGACGTTTCCGGGGGCGAGGCCGTACCGCGTTTTCCGGTGGCGCGGTGGTTGAGGGCACGCGACATCGAGGGCTCCAGGCGGGATTGCCGGGCGGGGGCCCGGGAGGAAGGACCGGCACGTGCGGGAGGCGATGCGGAGCGGGCGCTGGGGGCGGCTGCGGCACCGCGGGTCAGGGCCGGGCGTCGCCGAGCAGGAGTCGTCCGGCGATGGCGTTCTTCTGGATCTCGGAGGACCCGGTGAGGATCCGGAACATGCGCAGGCGGCGGAAGAGCGATTCGGGTTCGGAGCCCTGGACGAGGCCGGCCTTGCCGTGGATCTGGACGGCTTCGTCGGCGATCCGGAAGGCGTTCTCGGCGACGAAGAGCTTGCACATGAACGCTTCGGTGCTCGGCCGGCGGCCGGCGTCCAGGGAGGCGAGCGCGTCGTAGGTCATGGCGCGTGCCGCGTAGTAGGCGGTGGCCATGTCGGCGAGTTTGTGCTGGATGGACTGCAGCGCGCCCAGCGGGGCGCCGCCGACGTGGCGGGTGCGGGCGAAGTCGACGGACAGTTCGAGCGCGCGGCGGGTCATGCCGAGCACGGTCGGGCAGTGCAGCAGCCGGTTGACCGTGACGCGGCCGAGCCCGATCCGCAGGCCGTCGCCGACCGCGCCGAGGAGCTGTTCCGGACCGACACGGCAGTCCTCGAGCACGATGTCGGCTTCGATGTGCTCGCCGGACATCGGGGTCCGGCCGTCCAGGACGGTGACCCCGGGGGCGTCGAGGTCGACGAGGAACGCCGAGAACACCGGCTTCGCGTCCGGCTGCCGGACGTCGTCGGCCATCCTGACGATGAGGACGGCGAAGTCGGCGAACGGTCCGGCCGAGGAGAACACCTTGTGGCCGGTGATGCGCCAGCCGTCGCCGTCGGGAGTGGCGGTGGTGCTCATGGCCCGTACGTCCGACCCGGCGTCGGTCTCGGTGAGCGAGAAGCAGCAGGCCCGTTCGCCGCGGGTCACGGGCAGCAGGTAGCGGTGCAACTGCTCGTCGGTGGCGTATTCCAGGATCGAGCCCGTGCGCAGTGGTCCGCCCATGTCGCCGAGCACGCTGTGTTGCAGGATGCGGCCGGACGCGCCGACTTCCTCCTTCAGCGCGGCCAGTTCGGTGTACGTGAGCCCTTGGCCGCCGTGCTCGACCGGCAGGTGCACGCCGTAGAAGCCGAGTTCGCGGCTGCGTCGCCACACCGGTTCCAGGTCGGCGCGGGTGTAGCGGGACTCCTGGGCGAGGCCGAGGCGGTTCTCGTAGTCGGCGAGTTCGCCGTTCAGGTAGTCGCGGAGCCGCGTGACGAGGTCGTGCAGGCGGGAGTTGTGGTCGTACGAGGGGTCGAGGGTGAAGGGCATGGTGGTACTCCTGACCGATAACTGAGGCGCCGGCCGGCGCGCTGGGCGGTGCGGGAGGCCGGTCAGTGGACGCGGCGCTCGGTGCCGTGCCAGTAGCGTTCGCGGATCGCGCGGCGGTCGATCTTGCCGTTGGGGTTGTGCGGGAGCGCGTCGGCGAAGTCGACCGACCGGGGCTTTTTCATTCGGGCCAGGTGGGCGGCGCAGAACTCGATCAGTTCGGCCTCGGTGGGCGCGGTGCCGTCGTGCGGGACCACGACCGCCTTGACGGCCTCGCCCCAGTCGGCGTCGGGGACGCCGACCACGGCCGCCTCGAACACGTCGGGGTGCCGGTGCAGTACGGCTTCGACCTCGACGGCGTAGATGTTGAAGCCGCCGGAGATGATCATGTCCTTCTTGCGGTCGACGATGAAGACGTATCCGTCGGCGCGGCGCCGGGCCAGGTCCCCGGTGTGAAACCAGCCGTCGCGGAACGACTCGGCGGTCAGGTCGGGCTCGTCGAGGTAGCCGGCCACGACATCGGGGCCGCGGACGGCGATCTCGCCGATCTCGCCGTCGGGCACCTCCGCGCCGCTCTCGTCGACGATCCTGACCTCCGCTTCGGCCGGCGGACGCCCGCACGAGAGCAGTAGTTCCGCGTCGGTGCCGTCGATCGCGCGCCGGTGGTCCTCGGTGGACAGGAACAGCACGCCCGAGGTGGTCTCGCCGCAGCCGTACCCCTGGGACAGCACGGGGCCGAACAGGTCCCAGGCGGCGCGGATGCGGGCGGCGGACATCGGCGCCGCGCCGTAGATCAGCTGCCGCAGGCTCGACAGGTCGTACTTCCGGTTGTCCGGCAGCGCCAGCACGGTGTTGACCATGGTGGGAACCAGGAACGCGTGGGTCGCCCGCTCGCGTTCGACGGTGGCGAGGAACGCCTCGGCGTCCCAGCGCGGCATGACCACCGCGCAGCCGCCGGCGAACAGGATTCCCGTCAGCGGCATGCCGGACGCGTGCGTGACGGGCCCGGCGAGGATCTGCCGGGAGCCCGGCCCGACCCGGGTCTCCGGGTTCATCACCGTCTTGCGCATGAGCGCGAGCCGGTTGCCGTACGTCTGCACCGCGGCCTTGAGCTTGCCCGTGGATCCCGAGGTGAAGTGCAGGACGGCCGTGTCGTCCTCGCGGCAGTCCACGTCGACCGGTTCGCGGGCCGCCGCCGCGAGCGCGTCCGGGTAACCCTCTCCGAGGTCGCTCGGGCCGTCATAGCCGAGCACTGTGGCCACGTCGGTGCCGGGCAGGGCCTGGCGTGCGGTGTCCAGGTGCGCGGCGTCCGCGAGCAGCGCCTTCGCCCCGGACTCGCGCAGCAGGTGCGCGACCTCGGCGACGCCGAGGCGGGCGTTGACCGGCACGCGGGCCAGCCCCGCCTTGTACAGGGCCACTTCGGTGACCACGAGCTCGGCGCGATTGGCGGCGAGCGTCGCCACCCGGTCGCCGCGCCGCAGACCCGCGGCGCGCAGGACGACGGCCAGCCGGTCACTGCCCTCGTCGAGTTCCGCGTAGCTCATGCGCACGTCGCCGCAGACGACGGCTTCCGCATCGGGTTGGTGGCTGCTGGTCCGGCGCACGTACCGGCCAAGGTTCATCGGGACTCCATTGCTGCGCGATTGCCGCGGGACGGCGGCGCGCACGCCGCCTGCCACTGTCGATCGGCGCTCCCAGTCGACCACGTTAGTGAACAGTGAGTCTGGAAACGTCTTTGGTGTCCGGCAACGTAATATGGCGGGGCCGCCAGGTCAACGGTCCGCGTACGGGAGATACGACAGAGATGAGTCCGGCCATGAAGCCCGCCCAGGACCGCCGCGTCCGCCGCTCCCGCCGCGCACTGCGCCAGGCCCTGGTGGACCTGGTCCTGGAGAAGGGGTTCCAGCCGATCACCGTGGAGGAGATCACCGCGCGGGCGGACGTCGCCCGCGCGACGTTCTACGCGCACTACCGCGACAAGGACGACCTGCTCGTCGGCATCGTGCGCGACCTGGCCGAGGACCGCGAACGCCTCCTGCCGGCCGTGGTCCAGGCCCAGACCCGCGGCTTCACCGGGCTGCCGGTGCGCTACATCTTCGAGCACGCGGAGCAGGAGCGCGACGTCTACCGGGTCATCCTGCGCGGCGAGGGCGACGGGCGGGCGCTGCGGGAGTTCACCGCGATCATCTGCGACCGGGTCGAACAGGTCTTCCGGGAGCGCGCCGAGGAGCACGGCGCCACGCCCCGGGTACCGCTCGACGTCGTGGCGCGGGCCTGGACCGGCGAGCTGGTCGGCGTCCTGACCTGGTGGGTGGAGGCCGACACCGGTTACAGCGCGACCGAGATCACCACGCACCTGCGGGACCTTTCGGTGTACGGCCGCGTCTGGGCCTCCGGGCTGGCCCCTGCGGACGTGCCCGGCGCGTTCGACGCCCCGACCGCCCCCGTGGCGGGCGGAGCCGGGTCCCGGGAGACGTGAGCGCGCATGCGCGCCGATCTCCCACTGGCCAACGTTTCCGGACACGATGTACGGTAACGGCTCTCCACTGAGTGCCAAGGAGTGCCACGATGCCCCAGCCGACCACCTCGCTGACGGACCTGCCCTGGGCGCGCGGGTTCGCCGACCCCGCCTGGGTGCGGGTGCACGCCACGTCGGGCCGCGAGACCCTGCCCAGTCGCCGCGTCTGGCGCGGCCCCGAGCCCGCGCGGCCCCTGCCCACCGGGTCCGCGGACCTGGACGCGCTGACCTTCGCCGCGGGCGGCGGGCGCCACACGCTCGCCGAACTGTTCGCGGCGGCGCAGACCGACGCCCTCCTGGTGATGCACCGCGGCACCGTCGTCTACGAGCGGTACCTGCACGGATATCCGCCCCACGTACCGCACTTCAACGCCTCGGCGACCAAGTCGTACATCGGCCTGCTGGCCGCGATGGTGGAACACCAGGGCCTGCTGGACCGCACCGCGCGGGCGGCGAAGTACGCCCCCCACCTGTCGGGCACCGCGTTCGGCGACGCGCGGGTCGACCACCTGCTGCACATGGGCACGCTCCCGAGCTATGCCGCCCGCCCGTACGACAAGGCGCTGGAGGCGCAGCGCTACTTCGCCGTCCTCGCACCGCAGTTGCGGCCCTACGGCTACACCGGCCCGGCGACGATCCGCGAACACCTGGCCACCGCCCGGGCGACCGGAACTCCCGGCACCGAGTTCCGCTACGAGAACGGCAACGTCGAGGCGCTCGCCGACGTGCTGCGCGCCGTCACCGGAACCGGCATCGCCGAGCTGCTCGGTGAACTGCTGTGGTCGAAGCTGGGGGTGGACGAGGACGCCTACTTCGTCCTGGACGCCGAAGGCAACGAGGCGGCGTGCGGCGGGTTCAGTGCCACCGCGCGCGACATCGCCCGGCTCGGCGAGGCGATCCGCTGCGACGGCGCGGCCGGCGGCCGGCAGATCATCCCGGCAGCGGTCGCCTCGACAATCGTCTCCGGCGTCCCGGACGGTTACCCGAAGCGCGTGCGCTTCCCCACCGCGCCGCCGACCGCGCCCGCCACGCTCTCGTACCACGACCTGTGGTGGATCCTGAACGACCGCTACGGGTCCTTCATGGCCAGCGGCATCCACGGGCAGCGGCTGTTCATCTCGCCCGGACTCGAACTCGTCGTCGCCCACTACGGATCACAGATCGTCTCCCCGTCCGCCCCCGTCGCCCCCTTGGTGCCGACGTTCGTCCGGATCGGAGAGCACCTCAACGGCGCGCTCTGACCCGGCCCGCCCGGCCCTCCACGACAACGGCTTCCTCCCCGAAGGGGCCCGCCGAAGGCTGCGAGCCGAGCCGCAGCCCCGGCGTCCACCCGCTGGAACGCATCCTCGCCGTTGCCGACCGCCTCGCCCGCCGCGACCCCGCCGGCCTGGCCGCCCCAACGTTCGCGCGTCAGGTCGGTGCGGACGCGGACCGTTGCATGCGGGGAATCCAGCGCTTCATCAGGTCCTCGCCGAAGGTCTGTTCGCGGGCGTGCCAGGAGACGGGGACGACGAGGTTGTCGAGCCGGGCTTCGAGGTCGTCGGCGAGGTGGCCGCGGCCGGTGGCTCGCAAGTGCCGGGCGTACTGGGCGGGATCGGCGTATTGGGGCCCGGTTTGCAAGGTCGCCTGCATCGGATCGGGGAGGCAGCCGGGGCGGCCCGCGTACGTGTGCCACCACTCGGCGAGTCGGGAGCGCATGGCGGCGGCGAGTTCGGGTTCGTCGGCGAGCAGGTCCCGGGTCAGGTGCGGATCCTCGGTGACGTGGAAGAGCTGCTCCCATTCGGCCCGGAACGCACCTGGGTGGTACGTGCGCATGTAGAGGTGGTCGCGTGTCCGGACGGCCCGCTGGTAGGTGTGCGCGCCGTGGCCGAGGACCAGGTATTCGCGTGACTCGACGATCTCGCCGCGAACGGCTGCCGCGAACGACTCGCCCTGCCATCCGTCGGGCACGCCGAGCCCCAGGAGGTCGCACAGCGTGGGTGCCAGGTCGATGTTGTAGAGGAGGGCGTCGTTGCGTCGAGCCTCCTCGGGCAGGTCGTCGGTCAGGCCGGGCCAGTAGAACACCAGCGGCAGGCGGTGCGTCGGCTCGTTGGCGAGACCGTGCTCGGCGTACGACCCGTTCTCGCCGAACGACTCGCCGTGGTCGGCGCTCACGATGACCGCGGTCTCCTCGGCAATGCCCAACTCCTCCAGGACAGCCATAAGTTCGCCGAAGTAGTGGTCCCAGTAGGCGATCGCCCCGTCGAAGCCGTTGATCAGGTGCTCGAAGTCCGCGCGCGAGGCAATCCGGTCGGGCATGTTGTGCGGCACCGGGGATGTGCGCGTGCCGCCGAAGGTGTAGTGCAGGTCGAGGGCGCTGCGCGGCCCGTACGTCTCGGCGCCGTGACGCGCGATGGTCTCCTCGTCCGGCCATTCCTGCACGGGCCCGGACGCTGCCATCCGTTCGGTCCACTCGACCGGCTGGTGGTAGTCGGTGTGCGGCTCCCAGTAGGTGATGTGCAGGTACCAGTCCTCGTCCTCGGCGTGCCGGCGTATCCAGTCGGTTGCGGCGCGGTTGACGTCGGGGGCTTCTTCGTCGCCGAGGTTCGGCGTGGCGCGGATGGATTCGCGGAAGTTGGCGTGGAAGAAGTACGCCCGGTGCCGTTCCGCGAACACGGACACGGCCGCGGTGTTCATGCCCCCGGCCACCAAGTGCTGTCCCAGCATGGGCCGGTCGGGGTCGGGCAGGTGACCGGCGTCCAGGCGGAACCGGGCGGCGGCGCCGAAGTGTCCGATCACGCCGTTGCTGATGCCGAACTGACCGCTTGTCAGCGCGGTGCGGGAGGGCAGGCACGGGGAGTCCGAGCAGTAGTAGCGGTCGAAGACCACGGACTTGTCGGCCAGTGCCTGGAGGTGCGGGGTGGTCGGCCGGTGGTATCCGTACGGCGTGGTGTGGTCCGCGCGGAGGGTGTCCACGTCGACGTAGATGATGCGCATGGGATTCCTGTCGGTGCGGGGGCGGGCGGACCGGACCTCTGAGGGCGGCGATGGGCCGTCGGCGGTCCGGTCCGTAGGGTGCCGGTGCTACAGCGTGATCGTCGCGGTGCCACGGGTGTTCGCGACGTGCCCGCCGACGGTGAGCCGGTACGCGCCGGGCACGATGCGCCACGCGTCGGCCGCCGGGTCCCAGCGGGCCAGTGTGTGCGGCGGGACGGTGATGCGCACGGTCGCGGTATGCCCGTGGTCGGCGTCGACCGCGGCGTAGCCGACCAGGCGCGGCGGCTCCGGCGCACCGAAGAGTTCGCCGTCGACCGGTTCCAGGTAGGCCTGCACGATCTCCCGGCCCGGCCGTGCCCCGGTGTTGGCGAGAGTCGCCGTGACCGTCAGCCCCGCGGCCGCATCGCCTTCGACGCGAAGGTCCCGGTAGTCCCAGGTGGTGTAGCCGAGGCCGTACCCGAACGGGTAGGCGGGCTTGGCGCCCCTCAGCGCCCACAGCCGGTGGCCGATGGCCGATCCTTCGGCGTAGTGGTGTACGCCGTCGACCGGGTCGTGGGCAAGGAGGGGCACGTCGGCTTCGTCGGCCGGGAAGGTGGTGGGCAGGCGCCCGCCCGGTTCGGCGGCTCCGGTGAGGACCTCGGCGACGGCCGCGCCGCCTTCCTGCCCCGGGAGCCAGGCCCACAGCACGGCGGCGACGTCGTGCCGCCATGGCATCAGCACCGGGGATCCGGCGTTGACGACCACGATGGTGTTGGGGTTGGCGGCCGCCACGCGTGCCACGAGTTCGTCGGAACGGCCGGGCAGGGCGAGGCCGGTGCGGTCGAAGCTCTCGGACTCGATGTCCTCGGTGGTGCCGACCACGACGACGGCGAGGTCCGCGGCGGCGGCGTCCGCGACCGCGGCGGCCAGCTCGGTGTCGTCATCGGGCGGGGCCGGGGCCCAGCCGAGGCCGACACTCGCGACCAGGACGTCGGTGTCGGCGGTGTGCACGAGTTCGACGTCGAGGGGTACGCCCGCTTGTGCGGTCACGGGGATGTGGGTCAGGGGCGGGCGCATCAGATTCTCGCCCACGTCGCCCGCGCCCGCCCCCAGGTCGAGGGTGTGGACCGTGTCGTCCACGGTCGCTGTCATCGTTCCGAGGCCCAGTACTTCGAGGAGATGGTCACCGTCCCGCTCGGGGGTAAGGCGTGTGCGCATGGCGATCACGCGCGTGCTTTCGGGGTAGAGGCCGGGCCACACGATCGCCTGTGCGCCGAGACGGTGTTCGCTGCCGAGCACGGTGCCGTCGGCGGCGCGGAACTCCAGGGTGAAGCCGGGTGTGCCGGTGTCCGGGTCGGTGCTGTTGCCCCGGTTGATGCCGGGCAGCTTGCGGTGGGTGAACACGCCGGCCCGCACCGTCAGCTCGGTCTCCGGGGCGAGCGCCGAACGCAGGCCCTCGGCGATGTCGACGACATGCTCGGGGAAGCAGGTGGCGCTGCCGCCGCCCTGTGCGGAAGTGCGGATGGCATTCGGGCCGATGAGTGCGACGCGGCGCAGCGCCGACGTGTCGAGGGGCAGGCTGCCGCGGGGGTTCTCCAGAAGAACCATGGTGCGTGTGGTGAGCGCGCGGATCCGGTCCCGGGCTCCGGCCGGGAGGCCCGGATCGGCGGCGGGGGCACGGAAATCGCCGAGTGCTCCGACGCGTGCCGCAAGCCGCAGGACGCGCAGCACCTTGTCGTCCAGGACGGCCTCGTCGATGCGTCCTTCGGCGAGTGCCCTGCGGATCGGCTCCCCCCAGAGATCGGCGGGCCCGGGCATGGCTATGTCGGTGCCGCCCAGGAAGGCCGGCTCGGACGAGCGCACGGCCATCCAGTCGGACACCACCACACCGTCGAAGCCCCACTCGTCCTTGAGGATGTCGTTCTGGAGCGGGGAGTTCGCGGTCATGGTGTCGCCGTTGACCGAGTTGTAGGCGGACATGACCAGCCAGGCGCGCGCCTCGCGGACCGCGGCCTCGAACGGCGCGAGATAGACCTCGCGCAGGGTGCGTGCGTCCGCCCGGACGTCGTAGGTCATGCGCTCGTTCTCGGCGTCGTTGGCCACGAAGTGCTTGACCGTGGCCGCGACTCCCTGGGACTGGACGCCCTCGATGTAGGCGACCGCGGTGCGCGCGGTGAGCAGCGGATCCTCGGAGAAGCACTCGAAGTGGCGTCCGCCGAGCGGCGTGCGGTGCATGTTGACCGTCGGTGCGAGCAGGATGTGCACGTCCTTGGCGCGGGCCTGGGCGCCGAGAAGTGAGCCGAACCGGTTCGCGACGGCGGGGTCCCAGGCCGCGGCCTGTGCGGAGGGGTTCGGCAGGACGATGCTGGTGTCCGCGGCGTCGAAGGTCGTGCCGCGCACCCCCACGGGACCGTCGGACATGCGCAGCTTCCGCAGGCCGATGTGCGGCATCTCCGGGAGGGACCAAACGTCTTCACCGGTGACGAGGCGCAGTTTGTCGTCCGGCGACAGTCGGGCGAGGAGGTCGCGCAGTGCTTCCTCGGCGGGAGCTGCGAAGGGCGGGTCGGCGTCGATCGGCTCGGTCATCGGGGCTCCAAACGTGGTGCGATGGGATGCGCCGGGTTGCGGGACGGCGGCTCGGCGCGGGTGCGGTACGGGGTGCGGCTGCGGGTCAGGCGGCGTCGCCGAGGTCACGGGCGCAGCGGAATCCGGCGTTTGCGCTGGAGCTGTCCGGGGTGTTGGCGGTACGCGCGGCGAGGCGATAGCGATTGCAGTAGGAGTCGTGGCACAGGTACGAGCCGCCGCGCATGACCTTGTCGTGTCCCGTCTGCGGGCCCCGTGGGTTGTCCGACGGTCCGAGGTGGCGGGGCGACCACCAATCGGCGCACCACTCCCACACGTTGCCGGCCATGTTGTACAGGCCGTACGCGTTGGGCGGGAAGGCGTCGACGGGGGCGGTGCCGCGGTAGCCGTCCTCGGCGGTGTTCTTCGCCGGGAAATTGCCTCGCCAGATGTTGCACATGTAGACGCCGTCGGGCTCGCGCTCGTCGCCCCACGGGTAGCGGCGCTGTACGAGGCCGCCGCGCGCCGCGTACTCCCATTCGGCCTCGCTGGGCAGGCGTTTGCCGGCCCAGCGGCAGTAGGCGTCCGCGTCGTTCCACGTGATATGCACGACCGGGTGGTCGCGGCGCTCGTCCACACCGCTGCCGGGGCCTTCGGGTTGGTCCCAGCGTGCCCCTGCCACACCACACCACCAGGGGGTGCGCTCCGGTCGGGGTGCGCCGCGGCGCAGCGAGCCGGGCAGGAACGCGGCGAACACGTAGGACCAGCCGATGCGTTCGGCGTCGGTGAGGTAGCCGGTGGCTGCGACGAAATCGGCGAACCGTGCGTTGCTGACCGCGTACACGTCGATGGCGAACGGGTCGACGTGCACCGGTCGTATCGGGCCCTCCCCGTCCGAGGGGAAGCCTTCCGCGTCGTCGGTGCCCATCAGGAACTCCCCACCGGGCAGAATCGCCATGCCGTCCAGGCCCGTGTCGGCGCCGCGGGCGGGTGTCGGCCGCGGCGAGACGGCGACGGGCCCCGGCCGTCCGGGTGTGCAGCAGGACGGGGGCGCGGAGGCGGAGGGGTCGCCCATGGGCGCTCCTTCGGTTCAAGGCGGCGGAGTACGCCGGCAAGGGGCTCCGGGCGGTCAGTTCGCCGCCGGGACGAATCGGTTGGCGGTCGCGTCGTAGACCATCGCACGGATCGGGATCGCGCCCGAGGGGGTCTCACGCCGGTAGGTCGCAGGTTCGCGGAAGCCCGGCACGTGGAAGGTGCCGAGGTCGAAGCCGGCCTGCTGGAAAGTCGCGTGGTCGAGGTTCCGGCCCGCCTTGTCGGTGATCGCGGCGAACAGCGCGAGGGTCCGGCATGCCGTGGCCATGGAGGCGCCGGGTGTGGGCCGGCCGCTCGGCACGGTGGCCGGGTCGACGAGCTTCCCGGTCAGGGTGGGGTCGGCCTTGGTGACGGTGTCGGCGCAGGCGGTCAGGGCCGGGTCGGCGAAGTCGGTGACCTGTGTGGCGCCGACCGCGTCCTTGAGGGTGGAGAAGTCGTGCTCGCCCTTGGTGGTCAGGTACCCGTCGGGGAGGGCGGTGAACAGCTGGCGGGGTCGCCAGGCGGTCTTTTCCAGGTACTGCGGGATCAGTTGCGCACCGGCACCGACGCTCAGCAGCGTGTCGGCTCCCGCGGTCTGGGCCTTTTGGAAGAGCACGCCCGCCTGCTGGGCGAACGCCGCGGGGTCGGACGCGTTGGCGGCGATGTAGCCGGTGGCGACCGGTGTGACACCTGCGGCTTTGAGGGCCGGGAGCACGATCTGCTCGATCTGTGCCTGGTCGTTGACGACTCCGCCCACGGCGACCTTGCGGTCGGCGAGGTCGCCGCGAGCGGCGAATGTCTCGACCGCCCGGCCGGCGGCGTCCTCGCCGATGAAGCTGAACCACGGGGCCCGGGCCTGTGCGTACATGCCGGCGCCCATGGGTCCGCCGATCACCGCGGTGCGCCCGTTCTGCAGGTAGCACGCGGCTTGCTGGTTGCCCGGCGCGGCGTACAGGACGGCGAAGACCTTCTCCTCTTGGGTGAGCTTGACGCAGGTCTCCTGCGCGGCGGCCGGAGAGATGAGGTTTGTCTTGGCGAAGACCGGTACGAGCTTGCGACCCTGTACACCGCCGTCCGCGTTGATCTTGTCGATGAGGGCCCGGTAGGTGGCTTCGAAGTCGCCGTGGTCGATGTTGACGAACGCCTTGATCGCGGCGAAGTCCGGGTAGGCGATGCCGATCTTGATGCTGTCCGCGGTGACGCCCGGCGCTTCGGCGCGGACCGAGGGTCCCGCGGGGGCGCCGGGTGCCCCGGCCGGGCCCTTGGACTCGATCGTGCACCCGGCGGCGACCAGAGTCACCGCAGCAGCCGCGGCGAGGGCCCGGAGCCGCCGCGGAGCGAGGCTCCGCCGGCGCGGGTCATGAGCGTGCGATGGCATGGGGGACGGACCTCCCGTCAGCCGGGACACGCAGGCACTCGCGCCCACTACAGTCCCAGGAACCTAAGGGGCCTCAGAATGCTTCGATACTTACCTGTAGTCAATGGCCCCTCTTGCATGCGATTACGTTCTGGCGTACATATCACTGGGAAATATACGCCCGACCCTCGGCAGTGCCGGTCTGGAGCAGCGCGTGAAAGCCGTCATGGTCATGTTCGACACCCTCATCCGGAAGTACCTGCCTCCGTACGGAGCGCCCGAGTGGGTACACGCCCCGAACTTCGCGCGGCTCGCGGAGCGCACGGCGGTCTTCGAGAACTGCTACGCGGGGTCCATGCCGTGCATGCCGGCCCGGCGCGAACTGCACACCGGCCGCCACAACTTCCTGCACCGCGGCTGGGGTCCGCTGGAGCCGTACGACGACTCGTGCCCGGAAATGCTCACCGACGCCGGGGTCTACACCCACCTGGTGACGGACCATCAGCACTACTGGGAGGACGGGGGCGCGACCTACCACAACCGCTTCCGCACCTACGAGTTCTTCCGCGGGCAGGAGGGGGACGCGTGGAAGGGCCACGTCGCGGCCCCGGACACCCCGGACACACTCAAGAGCCTGCGCGGCGAGAAGTGGCGCCAGGACTGGGTCAACCGCATGTACATGACGCGTGAGCAGGACCAGCCGCAGACCAAGACCTTCGACGCCGGGCTGGAGTTCATCGCGACGAACCACACCGAGGACAACTGGTTCGTGCAGATCGAGACGTTCGATCCGCACGAGCCGTTCTTCAGCCGGCAGAAGTACAAGGACCTGTACAAGCACGACTACGACGGCCCTCAGTACGACTGGCCCGACTACCGCATGGTGCGCGAGACGCCCGAGCAGGTCGAGCACGTCCGCTACGAGTACGCCGCGCTGCTGTCCATGTGCGACCACAACCTGGGCCGCGTCCTCGATGCGATGGACGAACACGCCCTGTGGGACGACACGATGCTGATCGTCTGCACCGACCACGGGTTCCTGCTCGGCGAACGCGGCTGGTGGGGAAAGAACGTCCAGCCCTGGTACGACGAGACCATCCACACCCCGCTGTTCGTCTGGGACCCGCGCAGCCGCGTGGCCGGCGAACGCCGCGCGGCACTGGTGCAGACCGTCGACCTGGCGCCCACTCTGCTGGAGTTCTTCGGTGTGGACCGCACCCCCGACATGACCGGCGTCCCGCTGCGCGCCACCGTCGCCGACGACACCCCCGTGCGCGAGGCCGGCATCTTCGGCTCGTTCGGCGGCCACGTCTCCGTCACCGACGGCCGGCATGTCTACATGCGCTCCTGCGCGACCCCCGCCAATACCCCGCTCTCCGAGCTCACCCTGATGCCCACCCGTATGGCGGCGCGCTTCACGCCGGGCGAACTCGCGGGCGCCGAACTCGTTCGCGGCGGCGAGTACGCGTTCACCAAAGGCGCACCGGTCCTCAAGGTCGCCGCGTTCGCCATGTCACCCGCCTCCTTCGGCACCCTTCTGTTCGACTTGGCCGCCGACCCGGACCAGCTCGAACCGCTCATCGATGACGACCTCGAACTGCGCATGGCCGCAATGCTGGTGGAGGTCATGCGTGCCTGCGACGCGCCCGCCGAGCAGTACGCGCGCCTTGGTCTGCCCACGGAGGGGCCGGTCACACCCGAACACCTGCTGGCCCGAGTCCAGCGCGCCGAAACCGAGGCGGCACGCGACGCCGAGCCGCTCGACCCGGCCGACTTCCCTGACGGTCCGCGCAGTGTCAATGCGCCCATGCGCGATCTGTTCGCCGACGCGGCAGCGGTCGGAGTGTTGCGCAACCACGGCCTTGGACGGCTCGTCGACGGCAGTCTCGTCCGCATGGTCGGCGACCTCTCGCTGATCCAGCTGTCGGCGCTGGCGGCCGGCCTGCTCAATCCCGACGTGGTCCGGACCGTCTCCGCGGCCCTCGGCGGACTCGGCCCCGCCACCGCCCCCACCAACCCCGGAGTGCCCGCATGACCCGCAACACACGCCCCAACATCCTGTGGACGGTCAGCGAAGACTGCCCGCCGCGCTTCGGCTGCTACGGCGACCCGCTCGCGGCCACGCCCAACCTTGACGCGCTGGCAGAGCGCGGCACGCTCTTCGGGCAGGCGTACTCCGCTGCCCCGGTATGCGCGCCGTCCCGCTTCGCGTTGCTCACCGGGGTGGCACCGGAGAGCAACGGCCCCGCACACCACATGCGTGCGGTCGCCCACCGACCCGCCTGGATGACCACGTACCCGGAACTGGCCCGCGCGCAGGGCTACTACTGCAGCAACAACGTCAAGACCGACTACAACTGCGATGTCGACCCGCACGCCGTCTGGGACGCCTGCGCCCCGACGGCGCACTGGCGCGACCGCCCCGAAGGCGCCCCGTTCCTGGCAGTGTTCAACATCGACGGCACGCACGAGAGCAGCGTGTTCCGGCGCGATGAGCCCATCGTCGACCCGGATGCGGTCCGGCTGCCCGCGTACCTCCCCGATGCTCCCGACATCCGGGCCGACTTCGCGCACTACTACCGCAAGATCGCCGAGATGGACGCCGAGGTCGGGCGGCTGCTGGCTCAACTCGCCGAAGACGGCCTGCTCGACGATACGATCGTGATCCACACCTCCGACCACGGCGGCGTGAACCCGCGCTCCAAGCGCTGGTGCTACGACGAGGGCCTGCACGTCCCGCTGATCGTCGCCGCGCCCGAGCGGTACGCCCACCTGTTCCCGCCGCCGGGCACCCGCGTCGAGGCGGCAGTGGGCACCATCCGCATCCCGCCCACCCTGGTCGACCTCGTCGGCGGCACCGTGCCCGCGCACATGCAGGGCGCGAGCCTGGTCGGCGCGGACTTCGACGCGGACCGCGAACTGGCTTTCGGTATGCGCAACCGCATGGACGCGCGCAACGACATGGTGCGCACCGTGCGCGACGCCCGCTACCGCTATATCCGCAACTACGAGCCACACCGCCCTTACGGCCTCCATCAGGCGTTCGCCTGGCTTGCCAAGGGCTACCAGGCTTGGGAGGCGGCGCACCTGAACGCCGAACTGGACGACGTTCAGGAAGCGTTCTGGCGCGAGAAGCCCGGCATCGAGCTGTACGACACGACCGCCGACCCCGACCAGGTCCGCAACCTCGCCGGGGACCCCGCGCACGCGCACGTGGAACGCCGGCTCGACGACGCCCTTCGCGCCCACATGACCGCGGTCAACGACAACGGCTTCCTCCCCGAGGGGTCCGCCGCCGAGGGGTACGACGCGAGCCGCGCGCCGGAGGCCTACCCGCTGGCGCGCATCCTCGACGTCGCCGACCGCATCGCCCGCCGGGACCCGGCGGACCTGCCGGCCTACCTGGCCGCGCTCACCGACACCGACGCCACGGTGCGGCGCTGGGGCGCCATCGGCGTGCTCGCGCTCGGCCGAGCCGCGGCCGACGCCGTGCCGTTCCTGCGGGCGGCTGTCGCCGACGATCCCGACCCCCACGTCCGCATCCCCTGCGCCGAGGCGCTGGCCTGTCACTTCGGGGATGCCGAGGCCGCGGACGAGCTCGCCGGGTCGGCGAGCACCGATCATCCGCCCGCGGTCGTTCTCGAGGCCCTGACCGCGCTGGCCGCGCTGGGGCCCGAACGTGCGCGTCCGTACCGCGCGGTGATCGCCGAGGCGGCCGACAACGGCGGGGAGTACGGCGGGAACCTCGCCCGCCACCTACTCCTCCGGATCGACGGCAGGTACACGCCCGAGACCGTCGTCTTCGACTGGGAGCGGATGCTGCGGGCAATCCCCGAGGCGCATCGGAAGGCGCTCGGCATTGGCTGACGCCGGCTTCTTGTAGATGCCTAGGTATCTATCAGAGGCAGTTCAGCGAGCGACTATCTGTTTCTCTTGACAGTCATTAGCGGACACTCCAGTCTGCTCCATAGATTCATGGGCACTTAATCAACGTGCCGATCTCCGTTCGCCGGGGCGCCCGTAGGAGCGAGCCTCGGCGCCGTGACCCGGGGCGCCGTGACGGGGCGGCGGGCCCGCCGACCCATGCCTGGGGAGTGCAAACAATGGTGTTCTATTCGTGCTGCCCGCTGCGCAGGAGCCGTCGATGACGGCGCCGCACGGCACATCCGGGCCGTCCGCAACCGAAACCACCGCGTCCGGCCTTGCTGCCGGTCTGGTCGCCGCCGAGGCCGAGCGGGCGCGCCGAACCGAGGCCGAACGCGACGCGGTCTTCGCGGTCGACCTGCTGCCGGGTGTCGGCGCCGAGCAGCTGACGCTGCGCGAGGGGCTGGCGGCCGGCGGATCGGCGACGTTCCTGACGCTGATGCTGCTGTCGTCGTTCGACGAACTGGAGCACGCCACACTCGGCGTCCTCGCCCCGGACATCCGCGACACATTCGGGATGAGCGACGGCGCGATCGTGTTCCTGTCCGCCGGATCCGGCGCGTTCCTGGTGCTGGGCGCGCTGCCCATGGGGTGGCTCGCCGACCGGTACCGCCGCGGCCGGGTGGCCGGATGGGCGGGCCTGGCCTTCTCGCTGTTCATGCTCGCGTCGGGCGCGGCGGCGAACGTCTTCCTGATGTTCCTGGCCCGGCTCGGCGTCGGCGTCTCGAAGTCGAGCACCATGCCCGTGCACGGCTCCCTGAACGCCGATACGTACCCCATCGGCGTCCGCGGTCGACTCGCGGCCACGAACGGCATGGCCGGCCGGATCGCCGCGGTGCTCAGCCCGCTCGCGGTCGGCGGCATCGCCGCGGCGGCGGGCGGCGGCGAAGGCTGGCGCTGGGCGTTCTTCGTCCTCGCGGTGCCCACCGCGGCGGCCGCGCTGTTCGCCTTCCGCCTACCTGAACCGCCCCGCGGGCAGCACGAGATGAAGGCGGTCCTCGGCGAAGTCCTGAAGCAGGACAAGCCGATGCCCGTCTCGGTCGAAGCCGCGTTCGCGCGCCTGATGAAGATCCGCACCACCAAGACGGTGGTCATGGCCTTCGCCGCGATCGGCTTCGGGCTGTTCACCGCGCCGGTGCTGACCAACCTGTGGATGGAGGACCACTTCGGGCTCGGCACGTTCGAGCGCGGCGTGTACGGCACCCTGGGCGGGCTCGGCGTCTTGGCGGTCCTACCCTTCGTCGGCCCGCGCTATGACCGGCTCTACCGCACCGACCCGGCCCGGGCGCTCCGGCTCATCGGCGTCCTCATCCTCCCGGTGGCGGTGCTGATGCCGCTCCAATGGGCGATGCCAACCGCTCCGCTGTTCGTCGTCGCGCAGATGCTGCCGATGATCCTGCTGTCCTCGGCGTTCGCCATGGTCGGCCCGGTCATGCAGTCGGTGGCGCCCTACCGGCTGCGCGGCCTCGCGTCGGCGCTCGCAGCCATCTACATCTTCTTCATCGGCGCGACCGGCGGCTCGCTCCTGTCGGCACTGATCCTCGACTCGTACGATCCGCGTGCCGCCGCGCTGATCATCGGTGTGCCGTCGATTCTGATCGGTGCCCTGATGCTCATCCGCAGTTCGGCGTTCATCAAGAACGACCTGTCCCGCGTCGTCTCCGAACTCCGCGAGGAACTGGAGGAGCGCGACCGGCAGGCCGGCAACGCGGAGTACATCCCGGTGCTCCAAGTCCACGACATCGACTTCGAATACGGCAACGTGCAGGTGCTGTTCGGCGTCGGCTTCGAGGTGCGGCGTGGCGAGACGCTCGCTCTGCTCGGCACCAACGGTGCCGGCAAGTCCACCATTCTCAAGGCGATCTGCGGGCTCGGAACGCCATCGCGCGGCGTCGTCAGGCTCCACGGCCGGACCATCACGTACGTGGCCCCCGAGCAGCGCGGGCGGCACGGCATCCGCCTGCTGCCCGGCGGCAAGGGCGTGTTCCCCGGCATGTCCGTACGCGAGAACCTGGACATCGCGGCGTTCCAGCTCCGCGACCGCGACAAAGCGCACCGCGACGCGCGACTCGCCTACGTACTGGACGTGTTCCCCGACCTCGCCGCCCGGCTCGGCCGGCGCGCCGGCTCCATGTCCGGCGGGCAGCAGCAACAACTCGCCCTCGCCATGGTCCTCATGCACGAACCCGAGATCCTGCTCATCGACGAACTTTCGCTCGGCCTGGCCCCCGTGGTCGTCCAGGACCTGCTCGTGATCATCGAGCGCCTCAAGGCCGACGGACTCACCATGATCATCGTCGAGCAGTCCCTCAACATCGCCCTCGCCATCGCCGACCGGGCGGTGTTCCTGGAGAAGGGGCAGGTCCGGTTCACCGGTGACGCCCGCGAACTGGCCGAACGCGACGACCTGGCACGCGCGGTGTTCCTCGGCAAGGACGGTGGCTGAACCATGATCGAACTCACCCGCCAGCTCGCCTTCGACGGCATCGTCAACGGCCTGGTCGTCGGGCTCCTCGCGATGGGCATCGTGCTCGTCCACCGGTCCACCCGCATCATCAACTTCGCGGTCGCCAACATGGGCCTCGTCGGCTCGGCACTCTTCGCGCTCCTCGCGGTTCGGTACGGCGTACCGTTCTGGATCGCCCTGCCGCTGTCCCTCGCCGCAGGCGCGGCCTTCGGCGCGATCGTCGACCTCGTCGTCGTACGCCGTCTGTTCACCGCGCCACGGGTGATCCTCCTGGTCGCCACGATCGGCGTCGCCCAGCTGGCGCTCGTCATCGTCACGTCGTATCCCGAGGTGGACGGATCCCGCTCGTACCCGGTGTGGTCCAGTGCCTCATGGCGTCCGGCTGGAGTCGAGGTGACGGCCACCCAGCTCGCGGTGCTCGTCGTGGTTCCCCTGGCCGCGGTCGCGCTCGGCTGGTTCCTGGGCCGCACCGTGCTCGGCAAGTCCGTGACCGCGTCCGCCGAGAACCCGGAGCTGGCACGCCTGAACGGCATCAGCCCCAAGGTGGTGTCCACCGTCGTGTGGGCGATCGCCGGGCTCATGGCCACCGTCTGCCTGATCCTCATCTCCGGCCGCAACGGCTCCGTGACGTCGCCCGCCGTGCTCGGCATGACTACCCTCATGCGGGCCCTCGCCGCCGCGGTCATCGCCCGCATGGCATCGTTCCGCGTCGCCTTGGCCGCCGGTGTCGGACTCGGGCTGCTGGAGTCGGTCGTGCAGTTCAACTGGCTCGACCAGCCCGGTCTGACCGACCTCGTCGTCTTCGCTTTGGTCCTGGCCGCCGTGTTCGCCGCCGGGCGGGACAAGGCCGCCGAGGGGGGCGCCTTCTCCTTCGCGCCCCGGGTGCGACCGGTTCCGGAACGGCTGCGCAACCTGTGGTGGGTACGCAACCTCGAACGTTTCGCCCTGCTCGGTCTCCTGCTCTTCGCCGTCGTCGTCCCGCTGATCGTCACACAGCCGTCGCGGCACCTGCTGTACACGACCATCGCCGCCTACGCCATCTGCGCCGCATCGGTCACCGTGCTGACCGGCTGGGCAGGGCAACTCTCCCTCGGCCAAATGGCCTTCGCCGGCATCGGCGCGCTCACCGCCGCCTCGCTCAACCGGGGCCTGCGCCTGGACATCGGCAACGACAAGGTGCTCGTCGTCGAACGCCTCACCTTCCCCACCGCGGTCGCCGCTGCGGCGCTGCTGACCGCGATGCTCGCCGCCGTCATCGGAGTCGGCGCGCTGCGCGTGCGGGGGCTGCTCCTCGCGGTCAGCACCGTCGCGTTCGCGGTCGCCTGCGAGCAATGGGTGTACCGGCAGGACGTCTTCCACGACAGCACTACGCAGACCACCGCGTCCTTCCCTCGCACCGACGTCTTCGGCATCGACGTCACCTCGCAGCGCTCGTACTACTACGTGGTCCTCGTGGTGCTGGCGGTGGTGCTGACCGTGACCGGCAGACTGCGCCGCACCGGGGTCGGCCGGACCACGATCGGGGTACGCGACAACCCGGCGACCGCCGCGGCGTACACCGTCCGGGCCGCCCGCGTGAAGCTGCGCGCGTTCGCCCTCGCCGGCGGCATCGCGGGACTCGGCGGGGCGCTGCTCGCCGGGGCGCTCCAGACCGTGCCGTACGGCGACGCGTACTTCCGCAGCGAGGACTCCCTCATGCTCGTCTCCGTCGTCGTCATCGGCGGCCTCGGCTCGACGTCCGGGCCGGTACTCGGCGCGCTGTGGGTGATCGGCCTGCCCGCGGTGTTCCCGGGCAACTCACTGGTGCCGCTGCTCGCGTCCAGCCTCGGCCTCCTCATCCTGCTGCTGTATTTCCCCGGCGGCCTCGTGCAGATCGGGTACAGCGCCCGCGACGCGTTGCTCGGTTGGGCCGAACGACGCCTCGGTCCGCCGCCCGCCGGACGGGCCGCGGCACCGCCCCGGCTTGCGGCGCGACCACACAAGGAGCCGCTGCCCGACGACCGGCCGGTGCTGGCGACCCGTGACATCAGGGTCCGATTCGGCGGAGTCACGGCGGTCGACGCGGTCACGGTCGAAGTACGAGCTAACGAAATCGTCGGCCTCATCGGCACCAACGGCGCCGGCAAGTCGACCCTGATGAACGCCATCGGCGGGTTCGTCCCGGCCACCGGGAGCGTCGAACTCCTCGGGCAGGACGTGTCCGGCAAACCGTCCGCAGGCCGTGCCGCGCTCGGTCTCGGGCGCACCTTCCAGGCGGCGGCGCTGTTCCCCGAGCTGACCGTCACCGAGACCGTGCAGATCGCCCTGGAGGCACGCGGCCGCTCCGGCCTGCTCTCCTCGGCGCTGTGGCTGCCGCGGTCGGTCAAGGGGGAACGCGCCAAGAGGGCCGAGGCGCACGACCTCGTCGACTTCCTCGGACTGGGCCGATATGCCGATGCCTTCATCGCCGACCTGTCCACCGGCACCCGCCGCATCGTCGAACTCGCCGGACTGCTCGCCCTCGACGCCCGCGTCCTGTGCCTCGACGAGCCGACCGCCGGCGTCGCGCAGCGAGAAACCGAGGCGTTCGGCCCCCTCATCCAGGAGATCCGCCGCGAACTGGGCGCTTCCCTGCTGGTGATCGAGCACGACATGCCGCTGATCATGAGCATCAGCGACCGGGTGTACTGCCTGGAGACCGGCCGCGTCATCGCTGCCGGGACGCCGTCGGAAGTCCGCAACGATCCGAAGGTCATCGCCGGCTACCTGGGCACCGACGAACGCGCCATCAAGCGCAGCGACAGCGTCGCCACGTCTGCCACGGCACCGGCATCCGGCGGAATACCGGGGGATCGCCCGTGATCAGTCCGGCTGCACCTCGTCGGATTGCGGCGCCTCGCGCGGCGGTGTCCCCGGCGCCCCGTCGGTGCGCGTCGCCGCGATCTGCGCGGCTCGCCGCTCGAGGCGGTGTTGGAGGAGTCGCAGCCACGCGATGTAGGCGGACCCGGTGCTGTAACCGTGTTCGTGTGCGGACAGGTGCACCTCCGACACCCAGGCGGGATCCAGGCCGGGCATCTGGAGGTGGGCGTAGGGGAGATTGTGCGTCCACGGCGGCGCCCCCGACGGGTCCTGGTTCGCCTCCCTGAAAGCGAGTTCGGCGCGTACGACGGTGAGGGCGATCTCGGGGTCGAGCTGGCCGCCGAAAATGAAGCGGATGACGAACTCGGGGTCGCCGATGCGCGGTGACGGCACATACGGAGAGCGCGCCCAGTCCCTGAGCGCTTGTTGTCCGGTCTCGGTCATGCGGTAGAGCTTGGCGTCGGGTCCGCCGTCGCGGGGGTCGACGTCGTATTCGACCCAGCCGCGTTCGACGAGTTTGGCCAGGCGGCGGTAGATCTGGGGGAGCTGGACGCCGTAGCCGATGTATTTGAGCGGGCCTTCCATCCATTTGCGCAGGTCGTAGCCGGAGTAGCGGCGCAGCGCGAGTATCCCGAGGATGACGAAGTCGAGTTGCATACCCTTCCTTCTGGCTGGCTGGGACAACCTGTGCGAGACCAGTGTGCCTGCCGGACGACCGTCCGTTGGCGCCGGGCAGCCCGATGACGTGCGTGGCGCTCGGCCGACATCGACACCCAAGGCGGCTGCGGGCTTGACCTAGATGCAAAAGGTGCTAGGTGCCGCCCGGCAGCGCACTACGATAGGGCCGCATTTTACGGGGTTCCTATCGATCTTTTCACTAGAGATCTAGATGCAAACGTATCTAGAAATTGCACTCTCGCTCAGTGCTGTCGGGCCCACGCCGATGCGGCACGGTCGGATCCGCTCTCGGCTTCCTCGGTGCTGCGCAGGAACGAGGCTGGATGACGCGACCACGCACCGGGTCGAACCGTTCGGCACGCCGACCGGGCGGGCGTCGACCGCCGCTGATCATGGGCGTCGGCGACCGCGTGTACTGCCTGGAGACCGGCCGGGGGCCGGACGCGATGACGCGGGGTTCTCCCCATCCCCGCAGCGCACATCGCCGGGATCGAAGCGACCCTCTTCGGCGAGACGGTCGGCGGCTTCGACGACGCATGCGGGCTCCTCCCGCCGCGTCTGCCCGGCGTCGCCGAAACCGTGCGGGCCGGCTCACCCGACGATTGGGAGGACTACCGCCACCGCCCGGCCGGCCGGGCAGCCATCCGGTCGGCACGGGGGCCCAGGCACTTCGCGTCCCGCGAAGTCGCGGGGGGGCCGGCGCCGGGCCCCCCCCACCGGGGGGGGGAGCCAGAAGAACCCCGACCGAACCCGGGTGTACCCCCCCCAGGGGGATTTAAAAAAAAAA